>JAQXQC010000072.1 GCA_029100965.1 Bacilli bacterium
AAGAGCTGCTGCTGTTGGTTCATTGATAATTCTTTCTACTTCTAATCCTGCAATTTTACCAGCATTTTTTGTTGCTTGTCTTTGTGCATCATTAAAGTATGCTGGTACTGTGATAACAGCTTTTGTTACTTTTTCTCCTAAGTAAGCTTCAGCAGTTTTCTTTAAATCTCCTAAGATCATTGCACTTACTTCTTCTGGAGAATATTCTTTTCCGTTAGCTTTTACTTTTTCACTAGTACCCATTTTTCTTTTGATTGAAATAATGGTATCTGGATTAACTAAAGCTTGACGTTTTGCTTTTTCTCCTACTATAATTTCTCCTTTTTTAAAAGATACTACTGATGGAGTTGTTCTTCCCCCCTCAGCATTAGCAATTACGTGTGCTTCTCCTCCTTCAAATATAGATACACAACTATTCGTTGTTCCTAAATCAATTCCTATTATTTTACTCATAATTATTCACCTTTCCTTTTATTTATTATCATGACTTTCTTCGTCAATAATGACTATTTTTTTCTTCTTCTTTTTATTGCTATTCGCATTCTTATTGCTTTTCTTTAATTTTTCATAAATGAAATAAGCAAGCAAGGCAACCAAAATAAATGGTAATACCCAAATCATAAAGCGAATAGCAAGGTAAGATAGTAATATTGCTATAATGAGATAAATGATATCTTTTATCTTTTCTTTATCCATTTATATCTCCTTACTCATTTACCTTTACCATAGCAGGTCTTATTACTCTGTCTTTATACATATAACCTTTTTGCAATACTTCTAAGACAACACCTGATGGTTTAGACTCATCATGATCAGTTAGGACTGCGTGATGATATTCAGGATCAAATTCTATTCCTTCAGTTTGAATTTCTTTTACTTCAAATTTATTTAAAATTCCTATCGTTGTGGTATAGATTAATTTAAATCCTGCTAAAAACTTAGATACTTCATCAGATAAATCATTATCATCCATCGAGATTGCTCTTTCAAAGTTATCTACGACAGTTAGTAATTCTTTGATTAAATCTTCGTTTTTATACTTTAATACTTTCTCACTTTCTTCTTCTTTTCTTCTTTTATAATTTTGAAGTTCAGCTTGATTTCTTAAAAGTGCTTCTTGCATAGAACCAATTTTTTGATTCAAAACTTCTATTTGTTTTTTACTCTCTTCTAGTTCTTTTTGTAATTCTATTGTTTTTTCTTTTTCTTTACTGCACTTGCATTCTTTTTCTTTTACAGGTACTTCTTGATTAGTATTTTCTTCCTTTAATACTTCTTGTTCTTCTGATGCAGTAACCATTTCTTTTTCATGATGATTTTTATGTTTACTCATTTCCGCCTCCTAAATGACTTTTGATATAATCTAGTAGACTAACTACTTTATCATATTCCATTCTTTTTGGTCCTACAATTGCAATTGTTCCTTCTTCTCCATTTACATTATATTTTGTTTTTATAACAGATGTATCATTAGTAATTTCTGATTCACTTCCAACATAAATATGTATACCATTGTTTTCTTCTTCCTTAATAGAACTAACATCTTCAAATTTAGAAAGAATTTCTTTTACTTTTTCAATGTTAGAAAACTCTGGCTGCTTTAGAAAATTATTTTTTCCTACGAAATGGACATCATTATTACTACTCGTAAATTCTGAGAAGGCATCATAAAAGGCATTGTATAATACTTCGTGTTGTTTAACATACTTACCAATAATTGGTTTTACTTCGTACTCTAATTTTTCAGAGATTTCATTAATAGGTGTTCCTACTACTAATTTGTTGATTAACTCTACTGTTTTTCTCACATCTTCTGTAGAAATAGTACTTGGTAAGTATAAATTTTTATGTTCGACAATTCCTTTATCTGTAATAACAATTGTTAGAATTTTATTTTCTTCTAATGGAACAATTTCTACTTGCTTTAAGCGGTTAGCCTTAGCACTAGTTCCTAATACTATTGAAGTGTAATTGGTAATTTCTGATACGATTTCGATACTTTTTTTGATTGTATCAGACAAATCAAGAGATTGGTTTTTAAAAATAGTTTGTAGTTTTAGCATATCTTCTCCTGTCATATTCTTTGGTTGCATTAGGTTATCTACATAATATTTATATCCCTTTTCACTAGGAATTCTTCCTGATGCAAAGTGATTTTTTTCTAAATATCCTAAATCTTCTAAGTAGACCATTTCATTACGAACGGTAGCACTGGAACATTTGATGTTTTTACAAATATGAGAGGAACTTACTGGTTTAGCTGTTTTGATATATTCTTCTACAATGATTCTTAAAATTTGATTTTCTCTTTCAGATATCATCTTTTACCACTCCTTAGCAATTCCTTTTTCTGAATGCTAGATTCATTATAGTATATTATATTAGCAATGTCAATAAATAATTGCTAATTTTTTAAAAAAAAGAAAAATACTTATTCAACTTGAATACTTTGGTTCTTCGAATTTGAGGGGACCTAGAATAATTAGTTATACGTATATTTGGGAGTACTGTACTTTGTATGGTATTCCTTTTTATCTTTTCGAAATATATTTGTTATTATCATTATTCGTGATTTCATATTTCTAAAATTTCTAAAACCAAATGATATTCTTTTTATTAGTTTACATGTATTATTATTTCTTTCCATTACACCATTACTGTATGAATATTCTAAA
>JAQXQC010000073.1 GCA_029100965.1 Bacilli bacterium
TGAAAACGATTATATGAGTAGAAAACAAAAATAATTTATTTAATTTTTAAATATATATGATATACTATAGATAGAATTGATATTTATTAGATTCTATCTTTTTTGATATAAGTGTTCAAAATATACTCTTGTATCGCACCATTGACGAATCTGTTCGAACTATTCGAACTTTAAATATATGAATCAATCAGAAATGATTGATTTTTTCGTTTTTTGAAAAAATCATAGAAAGGATTTGTCTATGATAAATATTATTAAAGAAGAAATTGAAATTGAAGAATCTTTAGAATCGAGGTTAAGAGTAATATGTGATTTTTGTAATACTACTCCAACAATAATAAATGGTAGTATTAGAAGAATTGATAAAACTAATTTAACTTATATTGAGCCACATAGAATATATATTAAAAACAATTTATATCTAGCATTTAATTATTCTAGTGATATATATGTTAATAATTTAGGCAAAAAAATTAAACTATCAGAACTTGAAGAGTAACTATTCACACCCTATGTGACTTTGGCATCACAAAAGCAGTCAACAATTACTTAATTTTGACTGTTTTTAAGTGCTATTAATTCTGTAACCGTATACGGATTTTCTTCAAATAATCTTTTTAAGGCTAATGGTTTATTTATACCAAAATTTCCACAAGTTTCCGTATAACTTCTAATATTTGCAAAATTTCTTGCTTGTTCTAAACTTTTGAAATTCAAACTTATTTTCATTTTTGTTTTTATCATTCTAAGCAATGATTCTACAAAATTATTAGAATAAGGAACTGAGAAATCTCTTATCCAAAATGTAATGTTTTCTTTATAATCTCTTAAAAACTCTAAAATATTTTCTTCATTTTCATATTCGTGTTTATGTTTAAACTCATTATACTCTATGAATCCTCTTTCTACTATTTCATCATAAGTATTAAGAATGTTTTCTAATTCTGTTTCATCAAATGATGTAATTTTTTTCTCGATATATTCATTTCTAAGTTTCAGAGTATTTTTAAGAAATTTTTCCATGTCATCTGCCCAATTATGTTTGGTATTTACTACTATTCCTTTTAATTTTCTAGTTATATGTGCATTACATTCTGCATTTTGATATTTGTAATCACTACAATAATTATGTAGTAAATGATCATGCACAACTATGGTATCTTCTGATAAATTTTGTAATATACCATCCTCATCCATACCTTCAATATTTTTAGCCATATGCGCTCTAAGTAGAACAAATAATCTATCACTGTAAGCTCTAAAACAGGCTTTATCTTTTTCCCCAATTCCAACTACAGTATCATCCCAATGAAGTAATTTAGATTGTTTTAAAGCCTCTGTAACATCAAAAACAAAAGATTCTAAAGCCTTTCCAGCCTTTTTTTGTAATTTTACCATATAGCTTTCACTTGGATTTATTTCTCTATTCGTAATTCCACACATAATATCTCTAATTCTATTGTAGGATACAAATCCATAATTATATAACATGAGAATAATCGATTTTGTCTCATTTCCATATTGATTTTCTCCATGCAGATTTTTTGGAATTTCAGATTTTATTATTCGACTACAGTCATTACATTTTTTGGTTATAAAAGTATGCCTTGTTTTCTCTAGAATTGTCTTAGTATCTAATTCATCTCTTTCCTTTATTTGAACAATAGAAAGATTTTTGCTATGGCAATATGGACATTCACTGCAAGTATGTTCTTCAATTTTTGTGATTTCGGTATCATCAAATTTTTGAAGTGTAGATTTTTTATGCCCTTCTTGACCACCAACTTTACGATTAGTCTTTTCTCTTGAATTTTGAATATCAATTTTCTTTTTTTATTTATTGATAGGATTTTTACTACTAGGTAAACTAGATGTCTCAGAATTAATGTTTAATCTACATTCTAATTCGAATATTCTTTGATTTTTTTCTTTTAATTCATTTTCAAACTTTTTTAATAATTCTTGTTCCTGTTTTTTTAAAGCTTTTTCAATACGATTATCAATTTGTTCTTTCAGTTTTTTTAATTCATATTTTGCTTTTCTTTTTTCGTCTTTTTGAATAGCTAAATTATCTTGTAATCTAACAATTTGTTTGCTAAGAGTATCCACTTGCTTTTGTAATCTACCTAGTGATGTTTCCATATATATGCACTTCCTATCATCAAAATACAGTAAAATTATACCACTATATGTATATAAAAAAAGAACTATCATTTTATAAAAAAATAGAGTATTATAAAATGATAGATACTTTTATTCTGGGTATGGTGTGAATAGTTACATTTTATCCTGTTTTTATCTTTATAACTATTTAAAAAAATATAAATTTATTGTATAATAAATTATACAAATTAAGGGAGGTTTTTCTTATGGATAAAATAACAAAAGAAAATGTAAATAAAGATTTTATAAGAATGCTAGGTATTTCATATGATGAATTTGATAAATTAGATTTTGATGAACAACAAAGATTAATAAGTGAATATCATAAAAAACATCCTAATAAAAGCAAAGATGTATTAGTTATGATTGGTGGCGGAGATGAATCTATATTTATGAGAGTTCCTAAAGGAAAGAAAATTTGGACTCCTAATGGTTATTTTATTGCAGGTGAAACTTTAGAGGAAAATAAAAAAAGATGGGAACAAAAAATGGAAGATTCTGATAAAAGAATGACTAAATTTCATAAAAGACTAGATAAAGAAATAAAAAAATCTCAAAAATTAGATTTTAAAACTTGGTTATATTTATATATAACACATGCGGTTAGAGTTGATCATCCTCTTGTTGTTGAAGTTGAAGATAAAAGAACCATGTTTGTAAAGGATAGTAAAAAGAATGAAGTATTTGTATTTAATAACTACGAAGAATATAGAAATTATTATTTAATGTATTTAGATAGTATTGAAGATGAAGTAATAGATTTAGCAATTTATACTAGAGGAAATAAAGGGCAAATAGTAGCTTTAAAAGGATTATGTGAACATATAATTGTAAAAAAGAAGATGAATGAATTCTATAGCTCAATAACACAAGAGCAAATTGATGAAGTTCATTCAAAAGGGAAATTGACTCCATTAGAAGCTGTTCAAATGTGGGAATCATTTGATTTATGTGTAGAGGGAAGTAAATCTATTCTTTCAAAAAACAGATGTCAATATTTTGAACAAAATTGTCATGAGTGTTTAATGGAATCAGCTTCTCACAAGTTAGAATATGATCCAATAGAATTAAGTTTATCTAATTCAATCATTGACGAACAAGCACCAGTTAAGAAATTAACAAGAGATAAAATATAAGGAGGTTTAACAATGGGTAAAATTATAATACCAAATATTACAACTTTATCATATCCTGTTTCATGTGATTCATATGCAAATGTTAGTAATGCATTAGAAATATGGATAAAATTTACTAGTTATTTTTCTAAAGAATAAATTGAGTATATAAATGAACTTAATCAATTACCTATTTATTTAATACAAGCTGATAAGATACAAAAATATTTAAAAATAAGAGAAAGAATGGAATTATCTAAATTATTAATTAAATATAAAAATAGAAAATGCACACAAGAAGAACATGATAAGTTGTAGATTATATGCAAAATATGTCTTTAAGGAATTTAGTAAATAGCGGAGTCTCAGAAGAAGAGAAGAAAAAAGTTTCTTTATTTCTAAATGATTTTGAAACGATAGGAGATTTAAAAAAATATATAGAATCTAAAGGTAATGATTATACTGAATTAAGTATATATGATGCATATATTTTATTTTATGCCAAAGAAAAATTATATAATATAGAACAAAGTGAATTAAATGATAAAATAAGAAATGAAAAAATAGAAAGAGCATCAAGTTTGAAAAAAAGTTTAACTAGAGATTATGGTCATAATTTTTAGAATATGATGAAGATATAGAAATATATCTTTTTTGGTTCTTTGTCAAGTAGTGTTGGTGGAACCAAAAACTAATGATAAATGAACTTTGTGAGAGAGCTAAAATTCAGCTCTCTTTTGTTATGCTTTAATTGGATTATACAATCCTTTAATAAGCATAACTCTTGCTTTTAAATGAGTGAATTTTTTGTATCCACATGCTGTATGTTTAATTTGCTTAATAACATTATTAATTCCTTCTACAATTCCATTTGAATATTCATAATCAAAAGAGTTCTTTATATATTTTTCCA
>JAQXQC010000074.1 GCA_029100965.1 Bacilli bacterium
GGATCTTCTAATACCTCAAATCTTTCAAATAAATTCACAATAACCAACTTCCTTACTACATAAGTTGATTATACCTTATTCATTATATTTTATAAACAACTTTACATAAAAAATGTACAATTTTTAAGCGATTGCCATAAATAGTGATGGTTTCTTTAATCTTCGTATAATTCTATTTCTTCATTTTGATAAGCTTCTAATACTTTGTTTGAAATCACTGAATTAATATACCTTGCTTTTTTGGGATGAATTAAATATCTTACTGTTAATTCAATATGATTTTCAACAATTTGTGTATAAATAATTGGCTCATACTGGTTATAATATATTCTATAATCACTAGTGCTATTATTAATTTGATTTTTCATTTTAGGGGGAATATTTTTGATTACTTCATTTGAATTTACTATTTTATATATTACCCCTTTAGTTTTAGATAAATTACATTTTAAAGGAACTCTAAAAGTCATTTCATTCCAAATATATTTAAAAGCTTTATTATAATTTCTTAGTGGATGATTAAAAATTAATGAGTTTGGTAAATGAGTGATTACTCCTGTACTTTGACCAATAAAATTTTGATTATTTACTTCCAGTACTTCAAAACTTAATGTATTAATATTAATAACATCACCTTTGTAATTATTAATTTCAATTCTGTCTTCTATTTCAAATGGTTTTTTTATTTTAATATATATTCCTGAAAAAAAGTTAAAAATTAAATCCCTTAAAGCAATGGTAAATCCTGCTGAGATAAGACTGATTAATGTAATAAAACTTTCCAAATACTTTCCCCATAGTAATAGAAAAACAATTAATTTGGTAATATTGATTAATAATTTATATTTTTGAATATATAAATATTCTTTTTTTGAATCTTTTATTTTCTTTAAAATTTTTACACCAACTTTTTTAATAATTGTTAATATTAAGAAAAAGCTAAGAGTTTTTATTGTTAAAATACAATATATTTCATCAATGCTAGTTAAATGGCTTATATACTCGATTAGTTTCATTTTTGCTCCTTTCTTGTGTAATGGGTATACATTATAGCATAAAGTATGAATTTATCAATGAAAAAAGAAGTCAAATTCTGACATTTGACACAAAAAAAGAGGAAAGTGTATAGTATTAAACTAACTTTCTTCTTTTAATTTTATTGCTACATATCTGTTTGGTTCTTCACCAATACTTTCTGTATAAACATATTTATTTTTAGATAAAGTATTATGTACAACTCTTCTTTCGTACGAATTCATCGGCTCTAAATTGGCTTCTACTTTTGTTTTGGCTACTTCTCTAGCTATTTTTCTAGCTGTTCTCTCAATATTTGTAATTCGATGTTCTTTATAATTTTCCACATCTAGTACCAACTTTAAATCACTAGCAGTTTCTTTTTTTAAAATTTGTCTCATTATACTTTGTAATGAATCTAGTATTTTTCCTTCTTTTCCTATTAATATCGAATTATGATTTGAAAAAATATTTATTTCTATATTTTCATCATTTCTTCTTACTTCTAAATTTGACTCTATGTTCATTAATTTTAAAATTTCATTTATTTTATTTTTTAGATATGATAGAATATCATTGATTGTAATTACTTCTATTTTTGTACTTTTTTTTAATAAACCTTGTTTTTCTTCTATTATGTTTATAATTACATTTTTGTCATCCACTTCTAATTCAGTTAAAGCTTTTCTTTTTGCCTCATCATAATTTTTAGCTTCATAAATATATTTTTTCATTATTTTTGCTTCTTTCTTTCAACATAAGTATTTTGAAAAATAGTAAATAAACTTGATGCAATCCAGTAAATTCCTAGGGCTGCTGGTAATGTTAGTGAGGCAACTGAAATCATGGCTAACATAAAATAGATTGTATATTTCATTTGTTGTGCTGCTGGACCAGATTGATCTTTCATGGTTTTTCTAAAAGAAATAAAAGTTGTTCCAATAATTAAGACAATTAATAAAATGTACCAATAATTGTGATTCACTATTATTCCTACCCATGGTGTTGTTCCCATTTGAAATACTAAAAAATTATTTTCAAATAATGCTGGAGTACGATTTATTGCTTCTAAGAAGCCAAAAAGTAAAGGTAATTGAATAAAACTTAATAAGCATCCTGATAAAGGATTTATTTTATATTTTTGATATATCATCATCATCTCTTGTGCTTTTTTAGCTTGATCTTCTTGACTATCTTTTCCTTGATATTTCTTTTCTAATTTATTAAGTTCTGGTTGTGCTTTTTTGATTAATTCTGATTGCATTGCTGTTTTTTGTGTTATAGGCATTAATATAATTCTGATTAACAAACAAGTAATTATAATTGATAAACCATAGTTATTTAAAAGAACACCAATTTGTAAAATTACCCAAGCAAGTGGTTTTACAAAAATACTAGTCCATAATCCTTCATAATTTTTTAGGGGAGTAAATTTATCACAACTTGGTAATTTAGAAATATCCACTTTATTTTTCTCATATATTTTTATAACATCTTTATTTGTTGGTTTACAAATAATATTTTCTGTAATTGATTGTCCCGTTTCTTTATTTGTTACAACTTGCTTATTTTCATCCTTCAATTGTTTCGTACATCCTGATAACAAGAATATACACAATAAACTTATAGTAATTTTTTTTACTATTATATTAAATTTTTTTTTCTTCATTTTTTGCTCCTATCTTTTTTATTAGATTAATTAAATTATTTTCCATTTCTTGATAATTAAGTTCAATCAATCTCTTTCTACTAATTATAACATAATCATAATTTTTATGCACCTGTTTTTCATTTGTATCAATAATATTCTTAATTCTTCTTTTCATTTTATTTCGAACATTTGCCTTACCTGTTTTTTTAGGAATAGATATTCCATATTTTGTAGTATCACAATTTTTACGATAATAAATAACATAATAATTATTTTTTATATATGGACAATTGTGAATTATTTCAGTAAAAGTCTCTTCTTTTTTTATCATTTCACTTTTTTTCATGTATAAAAATCCTTTCTCACTAGAATCGTTTATGATTTTATAAAAATTTAAATTAATAGTTAAAACAAAACAACAGTTATATAATTATTTGACTAGTAGTAGTGACTAGCAAAAAAAAAGCCACAATTCACTCGTGACTATACTATGCACATAATTTTTTTCTTCCCTTTGCTCTTCTACTTTTTAAAATATTTCCATCTTTACGAGCTCTAAATCCAAACTTTTTAGATTTTTTATTATTATTAGGTTGAAAAGTTGGCCCTTGTGTTTTTGCCATAGATACACCTCCTAATCAAAAATGCTACTTTATTATATATGCTAAATTTCATTCTGTCAACATGTAAGTTTACAAAAATAACTATTTTTTATGTAGAAAAAATACTTTATTGATTATTTTTAACTATTTTATGATAAAATGATATTGAAAAATAGATAATATAGTTAAGGAGATTGATTATGTTTAAAGAAATTACTGCAATAAGTAAAAATTTTGCTTGGGTAAAAATGGAAGGAACTACTACTGATGATTTGTTAAATATGAATGTAGTTTTTGAAGAAAATGAAAAAAAAATATTAGGTGAAGTAGATGAAATTGATAATGGACAAATTAAAGTTAGTTTTTTGGGAGAATTCATTAATGGAAAATTTCAAGGTGGTATTATTCGTAAGCCAAGTTTAACTGCCAAAGTAAGAATTATTAATCAGGATGAATTAGGGGAATTAGTAGGTAATAATAATAAAAAAAGTATGACTTTGGGATTATCGCCGTTATACGGTGACTGTCCAATAAAAATAGATATAGATGATATGTGGAGTAATCATAATGCTTTTTTTGGTAATACTGGTAGCGGAAAAACTTATGGAGTTTCTAGATTCATTCAAAACTTATTTAACATGTCTGATAAAATTCCTTTTAACAGTAATATTTTTATTTTTAATAATACTGATGAATATGATAATGCATTTCGAAATATTGGAAATTATAATATTAATTTTAACTATAAAATGTACTCAATTAGTGGCGAGGGAGGAAATAAAATACAATTACCTCTATGGTTGTTATCCGTTGATGACTACGCTAATTTATTAGATGTTACAGCTTATTCTCAACTGGCAATTATTGAAAAAATGCTAAGTTTAGTATCTGTATTTGCTCGAAATGATGATAATTCAAAAAAATACAAAAATCATTTAATTGCTAGTGCTATCGTTTCAGTTCTATATACTAACCAAACTGCTGGTCGAATTCGTGATCAAATATTTTCTATTTTAGAAAATTGCAATACTGATGAACTAAATCTAAATGTTGATGTTCCAGGAATTGGTTATACTAGACAATTTAGAAAATGTTTTGAAATAGATAGTAAAGGAGAATTTTCAGAGAGAATACTTATCGCAGAATACATTCAACAATTTATAGATAATACTACAAAATGGAATGAAGATTATATTCCTATCTATTTTACTCTTGATGATTTAGAAGTTGCCTTAAATTTTGCACTTATTTCTGAAGGATTATTGTTAAATGAAAAAACCTCTTCTGAAGCGATGGCACTCAAAGTTAAATTACACACTATTAATAATAGTAGTTATAAAAATTTATTTAGTTGTGATAAATTTTGTACTTCATCTGATTTTATAACTAATATTATTATGATTGGTTCTAATAAAAGGGCACAAATTATTAATTTTGTATTAGAAGATATTGATGATCGTTTTGCTAAAGCAATTGTCAAAGTTTATTGCAGAATTATTTTTAAGTTCAGTAAAAGCCTAAGAGATAGAGGTGCGATGCCTATTCATTTAATGTTAGAAGAAGCACATCGATATGTACAAAAGGATTATGATGTAGAAATTCTTGGATATAATATTTTTGAAAGAATTGCAAAAGAGGGCCGTAAGTTTGGAGTAATTATGGACCTTATTACTCAACGTCCAACTGAACTTAGTGAAACTGTTATTTCACAATGTACAAACTTTTTAATTTTTAAAATTACACATCCTAGTGATTTAGATTATATAAAAAAGATGGTTCCCAATATAAGTAATGATGTTATAGAAAAACAAAAAACTTTACAAGCTGGTACTTGTGTTGCTTTTGGAAAAATGATGAAAATCCCTATGATTGTTAAAATGCAATTACCTAATCCTGAACCACATAGTTCAAATGCTTCGATATATGATAAGTGGATGGTTGAAATAAACAAATAATAAGTATCTATCTTATTGAAAGAATATAACATTATAGTAATATAAGAACAAATTTTTCAATTAATAAAATTTCAAAAAATTATAATATTTTTAAACTAAAATAGTCCACAGTCATTTGTGGATTATTTTAGTTGTAATTCTTTATAGAATATAGAATTTAAAATTTTTTCCACATTTATCAACTTTTTGAATTTTTTTCCACAATTGCTTGTTTAAAACATCTTGTGGAAAACTGTGGAAAAATTATTATAAATCAATAAAAACAATGCTTTTTTAGTTGTGGATAACTACTGGATATTGCAATTTTTGTTACTTAATAATGAATTTCTAGAAAAAAAAAAAGATTTATGTTAATATTGTTAATGAACGTGGGAGGGATTAGAATGGATATTGATGAATTATGGAAAAATTTTCTAGAAATAATAAAAAATAATATTTCTTCTTTATCATATCAAACTTGGTTTTGTGGCACAAAACTTGTATCAATTTGCAATAATACTGCTATTATTGTTGTTCCAATGCCCGTTCATAAAAAGCATTTAATGGAAAATTATTTAGATGTTATTGAAGAAAAATTTAAACAATTAACTGGCACAGTTTTTGAATTTGAATTTATGTTGGATGATGAATGGGAACAAAAAAAGGATGAATTTATAAAAAATGATGTTGATGCTAAAAAATTAGAAAATAGTGCCTCTCAAAGCAACATAGAAATTTCTCCTCAAATTTTCGAAGATGCCAACTTAAATAAAGATTATAGTTTTGATAATTTTATCGTTGGAAATTCTAATCGCTTTGCATTTACCGCCTCTTTAGCTGTTGCAGAAAAACCAGGTAAAGCTTATAATCCTTTATTTTTATACGGGAAAAGTGGGTTAGGAAAAACCCATTTAATGCATTCCATTGGAAATTATATATTAGAGCATACAAATTTAAAAGTTTTATATATTTCTAGTGATAAATTTGTTAATGATTTTATTAATGCTGTTAGAAATAATGACAAAAATAATTTTATGAAAATAGATAATTTTAAAGCTAAATATAGAAACATTGATGTCTTAATGATTGATGATATACAATTTTTAGGAAATGCTACTAAAGGGCAAGAAGAGTTTTTCCATACTTTTAATGAACTTTATAATGAAAATAAACAGATAATCATTGCTTCTGACCGTTCTGTTGATGATTTAAAAATGCTAGAAAATAGATTACTTACTAGATTTAATTGGGGATTAACTGCAAATATAACTCCTCCTGATTTTGAATTAAGAATGAATATTTTAGAGAGGAAGATAGCTCATCAAGAATCTGCCAAAGATGTTCCTAAAGAAGTTATTGAATATATTGCTAATAATTTTGCTTCTGATGTTAGACAGTTAGAGGGGGCAATTACTAGAGTTTTTGCTTATGCTTTAATGATGAATAAAGGAGTTGTTGACTTAGATACTGCAGTTGATGCTTTAAAAGATCAACTTACCGATAGAAGCGTTTATAAAAACGATGTTCATCGAATTCAGACTGTTGTTTGTGATTATTTTAAAATTACCTTAGATGATATCAAAGGGAAAAAACGGAGTCAAAATATTAATTACCCTAGACAAGTTGCTATTTATTTATGTAGGACTTTGGCTAATGAATCTTTTCCTAAAATAGGAACTTACTTTGGTGGAAGAGATCATTCAACAATTATGAGTTCTTATCAAAAAATTCAAAAAGAACTATTAGTAAATGAACAGTTGAAAGTAGTTATAAAAGAATTAAAACAGCAATTATCTCCTTAATTGGGGAATTATGTGGATAATTATTTATATTTCCACAATAGGTGTTGAAAAGAAATATCTTATTTCAAAAGGAATATACATAGTTTTCCACAGTTTCCACATTGTAATAAATAATATAATTAAAGAAAGAAGGAATATAAAATGAAATTTATTATTAAACAAGAAATATTATTAGAAAGTTTATATCATACTTCTAGGGCTATTTCACCAAGAAATTTAATTCCTATTTTAACTGGTATTAAATTTGATTTGAAAGAAGAAGGCCTATATTTATCTGCAAGTGATACGGATATATCTATCCAATGTTTAATTCCAACAGAAAATATTGTTGAAGTCGTTGAATATGGAAGTGTTGTTATAGGAGGAAAATATATAGTAGAAATTATAAAAAAATTACCTAATACTAATATTACTATAGAAGTTATGGATGAAAATAAAATGATTGTTAGTACAAGTAACACTGAATTTAATTTAAACGGCATTAATTCTAGTGAATTTCCTAATTTAGATTTAGAAAAAACAAGTGAACCAATTGTTTTAAAAACTAAACTTCTTAAAAAAATTATTTCCCAAACATTTTTTGCTACTTCTCGTAATGAGTCAAGACCTATTTTAACTGGTATGAATTTTAGAATAGATGGTTCTATAATGGAAGTTATTTCAACAGACTCTTATCGACTAGCTAAAAAAACAATTTATTTAGATAAAGATTTAGATTATAAAGTTAATATTGTTATTCCTGGAAAAAATTTATTGGAATTAGATAAAATTATGAGTGATGATGATGAAAATTTGGAATTGCATATTTTTGAAAATAAAGTATTATTTAAATACAAGAATATTTTATTTTTATCTCGTTTATTGAATGGAACGTATCCAGCAACTTCTTCTATTATACCTACTGAGTTTAAAGTCCAAGTAAAATGTAGTTGCAATGGGTTATTCGAGATGATTGATAGAGCTTCATTGTTAACTTCTGATCGTGATAAAAACATTATTCGTTTGGAATTATCTCATCAAGATATGGTTATTTCTTCAAATTCTCCAGAGATTGGAAAAGTTGAAGAAAAAATGGTAGTAGATAGTGATGATGAAATATCGATTTCATTTAGTTCAAAATATATGTTAGATAGTATAAAAAGTTTTGAGACAACTAATGTGATGCTTTGTATGAATAATGATAATAGTCCAATTATTATAAAGTCAGAAGAAGATGAATCTTTAATTCAATTAGTTTTACCTATTAAAACGTATTAATTTTCCTTTGTTAGTAAACAAAAAATTTACACATTGTTGTAATTTTTTTGTTTTTTTATTATATTTTGACAAAATTCGATAAATTTCGACATTATTTTATGATGTAATATAGTTGATTTTCATTTAGTGAAAATCAGAAGGGGGATAAGTATGTTGGAAAATTATGAAATTAATGATGAAACTTTAGCAATAGTTCCATATGAATGTGGAAAATCAAAGGTTTATGAGTATGATGAGGAATTTATAGTTAATATGATTCCTTTGACAATTATTAAAAATAGTTGTTTGTTTTTTGGTTCATCATTTGAAGGAAGGAGGGATGCATGTAAAAATATTATTGGAATTGATATGAAAGTACCAATTCTTGTAGAAGAGAGCAGAAATATAATATTTTTTCCTGTTTCTAGTTGTATTAATAAAAATAGTATTTGGATATCTTATCAAAATTTATTAAAATACTCTAAAAATAGTTTAAGTACTTCTAATTTGTATTTTAAAAATAAAAAAAATATTCAATTACCCGTTAAATATAATTTAATTGATAATCAAGTTATTCGATGTATTAAGTTAGATACTCTTTTACTTAAGAGACAAAAACTTATCAGAAGTGTTAGTACTAACGAAAATATAGAGATGTAGCAATTATTTAATAAATTATTTTAATTATAAAATATCTTTTAAGTGGTATGGATGAATAAAAAATATTTTTATTCTTCCTCATTTAAGATATTTTTTTTGTTTAAATAAAAATAAGTATTTTAGTAAAAAAAGAAAAAAAGTTATGAAAACTCTTATAAAATGGTAGATTTTGTGATATAATTTTATTGTATAGAATTTTTGGTAGGTTTGGTGAAATAAAATGGATTCATTTAGATTTTTGTATGAGAATAAATCATTTAACTTTAAAAAATTATAGAAATTATGATTTTTTAGATATTGATTTATCTCCCGGAGTAAATATTTTTGTAGGTGATAATGCTCAGGGAAAGTCTAATGTTTTGGAATCTATTTTTGTTTTGGCTCTTACCAAATCTTATATGAATATTAAAGATCAAAATTTGATGAAAGATGGAAGTGATTTTTCAACTATTAGGGGATTGTGTTCAGGAAAAGATGGAGATTTTCAATTAGATGTCTTATTGGGTAAATATGGAAAGAAAGTTAAACATAATTCATTTGAAGTAAAGAAGTATAGTGAATATATTGCAATACTTAAGGTTTTAATTTTTAGTCCCTATAATGTTAACTTTGTTAAAGATGGACCTAATAGTAGGCGAAAGGCTATCAATATTGTTATTAGTCAAAGTTCTGTGAAGTATACAAGAGCTTTACAGAAGCATGGTGCTTTTTTAAAAAAAAGAAATCAATATTTAAAGAATATAGATCTTTCTTTTGATTATAATAAGTATTATTTTGATATTTTGAATGATAATTATTGTTCTTTGACTGTTGATATTGCTTTTATGCGTAATGATTTTATAAAAAAAGTTAATCAGTATTTGGCTGATATTTATTTTGAAATTACTGGCTATAAAAATTTAAAATTAGTCTATGTATGTAATTTTAAAATTCAAGAAGATAAAGTTCAAACTACAAGAGAATTTAAAAATTTGTTAATAGATAATTTTGAACGTGAAAAAAAATATAAAGTTACTTTATTTGGTGTTCATCGCGATGATTTTAGTTTTTTACTTGATGGTAAAGACTTGTCTATTTATGGGTCACAAGGGCAAATTAGAGCTGCAATGTTGGCTTTAAAATTGGCAGAAGTTTTGATTTTTAAGGAATTTGATGGTGATAGTCCTATTTTACTTTTGGATGATGTTTTTAGTGAATTAGATGTGGAAAAGAGGAATAGGATAATCAAGTATATATTAAATGATGTTCAAACTATTATTACTACTACTGATATTGATTTAATTGATTCAGATTTAGTATCAAAATCTAAAATTTTTAATGTTTGTAATGGTACGATGGTTGCTGATGGAAAGAAGGTATGCAAAAATGAATAATGAACATTATGATGCTTCTGATATTCAAGTATTAGAGGGATTAGAGGCGGTTAGAAAACGTCCTGGAATGTACATTGGTAGTACTAGTGAAAAAGGGTTACATCACTTGGTTTGGGAAATTGTTGATAATGCAATTGATGAAGCTTTGGCTGGTTACTGTGATGATATTGAAATTGTAATTAATAAGGATGGATCTGTGACTGTTAAAGATGATGGTCGTGGAATTCCAGTAGAAATTCATCCAAAAACAGGAATTTCCACAGTAGAGACAGTTTATACTGTTCTTCATGCTGGTGGTAAATTTGGTGGTGGCGGCTATAAAGTAAGTGGAGGTCTTCATGGTGTAGGTGCTTCTGTCGTTAATGCTTTAAGTAAATGGGTTGAAGTAACAGTTTATAAAGATGGAAAAGTAAATTATATAAAGTTTGCAAATGGTGGATATACTATTCAACCTTTAAAAGTAATAGGAGAATGTAGTAAAGATAGAACTGGGACTACAGTTACTTTTATGCCAGATGAAAATATTTTTAGAGAAACTACTACTTTTAATTATGATACTTTAAAAACAAGGGTAAGGGAGTTAGCTTTTTTGAATAAGGGATTAAGAATTATTTTAATGGATGATAGAACTTCCCAAAAGGATACTTTTGTTTATGAAGGTGGATTGAAAGAATTTGTTTCTTATGTGAATAAAAATAAAACTCCAATTCATGATGATATTGTTTATGTTGAGGGGAAAGAAAATGATATTTCAATCGAAGTCGCATTGCAATATAATGATGGTTACAATTCAACAGTATATTCTTTTGTAAATAATATTATTACTCCTGAAGGTGGTACTCATGAAGATGGAGTAAAATTGGCTTTGACAAGAATTATCAATACTTATGCGAAAACCAATAAAATTTTGAAAGATAATGATGATCCATTGAGTGGGGATGATGTTCGTGAAGGTATAACTATGATTATTTCGGCAAAAGTTCCGGAACCTCAATTTGAAGGTCAGACAAAAACAAAGTTAGGAAATAGTGAGGTTAGAAAAGTTGCAGCTAGTATTTTTGCAAAGAGTTTTGAGCGTTTTCTTATGGAGCATCCGAACGATGCAAAAGTAATTGTGGAAAAATCTATGACCGCTGCTAGAGCACGTATTGCTGCTCGTCGTGCTAGAGAATTAACACGTCGAAAAGGTGGATTAGAAGTGTCAAATTTCTGGGGAAAATTGACTGATTGTTCTTCTAAGGATGCTACTATTTCGGAAATGTTCATTGTTGAGGGAGATAGTGCCGCTGGTAGTGCAAAAATGGGAAGAGATCCTATTACCCAAGCAATTCTTCCTATTCGTGGAAAAATACTTAATGTGGAAAAAGCAAGATTAGATAGAGTTTTAGCAAATGAAGAAATTAGGACTATGATTACTGCATTAGGTACTGGTATTGGAGAAGAGTTTGATATTTCTAAGTTAAGATATTATAAAATTATTATTATGACTGATGCTGATGTTGATGGAGCTCATATTAGAACACTTCTTTTAACACTATTTTATCGCTATTTTAGACCACTTATTGAGGGCGGACATATCTATGCTGCTCAGCCCCCTCTTTATTCAATTAAACATGGAAAAAATATTAAATATGTGATAGATGAGGAAGAAAGAGATTCATACTTATCCACATTACCTGCTAATACAAAATATGAAATTGGTAGAATGAAAGGGTTAGGTGAAATGAATCCAGAGGAATTAAGGGAGACTACTATGGGAATTGAATTAAGAACTTTAAAACAAATAAAGATGGAAGATGCAATTCAAGCTGATGAAATTTTCCAATTATTAATGGGTGAAGAAGTAGAACCCCGTAGAAAATTTATAGAGGATAATGCTTTAAATGTATCAAATTTGGATGTGTAGAGAGTTAGGAGGAAGTAATTATGCAAGAAGAAAGAGATAGAAAAGTATCTGTTAATATAGTAGAAGAAATGAGGACTTCTTTCCTTGATTATTCAATGAGTGTAATAGTAGCAAGAGCAATTCCCGATGTTAGAGATGGTTTAAAACCAGTTCATCGAAGAGTGTTATATACTCTATATGAGGAAGGTATGACACCTGATAAAAAATATCAAAAAAGTGCTAATGCTGTTGGAGCTGTTATGGGTCATTATCATCCACATGGGGATAGTGCTATTTATGATACTATGGTAAGAATGGCTCAAGATTTTACTTATAGACATTGTTTAGTTGATGGTCATGGAAATTTTGGATCTATAGATGGTGATGGTGCAGCAGCTAGTCGTTATACGGAAGCGAGATTGGCTAAAATATCTATGGAACTATTGAGAGATTTAAATAAAGATACTGTTGATTTTTCAGAAAATTATGATGGACAACGGAAAGAACCAGTAGTTTTACCAAGTAGATTTCCAAATATCTTAGTAAATGGTAATATGGGAATTGCAGTTGGAATGGCCACAAATATTCCTCCTCATAATTTAGGAGAGGTAATTGATGGTTGTATAGCATATATAGATAATCCAGATATTACTGTTTCTCAATTAATGGAGTTTATTAAAGGTCCTGATTTTCCAACGTATGGAGTAATTTTAGGAAACAGTGGGATAAAAAAAGCGTACGAAACTGGTAGAGGAACTATTACTATTAGAGGAAGAGTTGAAATAGTTGAAAAAGCTGGAAAGTCTCATATTGTTATAACTGAATTACCTTATCAAGTAAATAAAAAAGCTTTGATTACTAGAATTGGTGAACTTGTTAGAGATAAAGTATTAGATGGTATTTCTAATTTAAGTGATGAATCTGCTTTAGAAGGAATTAAAATTGTTATTGATGTAAAAAAAGATGCGAATGTAAATGTTGTTTTGAATAATTTATATAAGCATACTCAATTGCAAACGTCATATGGTATAAATTTTTTGATGTTAGTGGATGGTCGTCCTAGAACTTTAGATTTGAAAACAATTTTAGAGAAATATATTGAACATCAACGGCATGTAATATACCGTAGATGTCAATTTGAATTGAAAAAATATAATGCAAGATTACATATCTTAAGTGGTTTAAAAATTTCTTTAGATAATATTGATAGGGTAATAAAGATTATTAGAGAGTCAGAGACTGATGAAATTGCTCAAGCTGAGTTGATATCTAATTTTGGTTTATCAGAAATTCAAGCACAAGCTATATTAGAGATGCGTTTGAAAAGATTGACAGGTATGGAAAAGTCTAAGATAGAAGAAGAAATTGCTGAATTATTAAAATTAATTCGTGAATTAGAAGAAATTTTGGCTTCTGAAGAAAAAATTGATAATGTAGTAAAGAAAGAAATGTTAGAGATTAAAGAAAAATACAATGACGAGAGAAGAACTTACATAGATATGACTGCAATTGAATATATAAAGGATGAATCTTTGATACCTGTGGAAAATGTAGTACTTACTCTTACTAATAAGGGATATATCAAGAGATTGCCAGTGGATTCTTATAAAACTCAACATAGAGGCGGAGTAGGGGTAAAAGGAATGGCAACAAATGAGGAAGATTTTGTTGAAAATATTATTAATACTACGACACATGATTATGTTTTATTTTTCACTACTAAAGGAAGAGTGTTTAGGATGAAAGGTTATGAAATTCCTGAATTTTCTAGACAATCTAAGGGATTACCAATTATTAATTTATTAAATTTAGAAAAAGGAGAAAAAGTTACTTCTTTGTTGAAAATAGATAGAAATGATGATTGTAAATTTTTGATTTTTGCAACTAAAAATGGATTAGTAAAGAAATCAGATATTTCTGAATTTGATAGCATTAGGAATAATGGAAAGAAGGCTATTACGTTAAAAGATGATGATGAATTGATTTCTGTAAAAAAGACTAATGGTGATAATGAAATATTGATGGCTTCATCTAACGGAAGAATGGTAAGATTTTGTGAAGATTCATTAAGAATAATGGGAAGAAGTGCTTCTGGTGTTAAAGGTATTAATTTAGATGGTGGTACTTTAATTAATATGGATGTTGTGGAGAATAATCAACAAGTATTAGTAATTACAAAGAATGGTTATGGAAAAAAGACTCCAATAGAAGATTATAGAATTACAAACCGTGCTGGAAAAGGTGTTAAAACTGTTAATATTACTGAAAAGACTGGAGATATTGTATCATTTGAAGTAATTTCTTCTGATTGTGGAAAAGATATTATGATAGTAACAAATGAAGGTATTATTATTCGTATAGATGCCTCACAAATTTCCACAATGAGCAGGGTTACTCAGGGAGTTAAATTGATAAATTTAAAAGATAATCAATTTGTTAGTTCTGTTGCTGTAATTGATAAATTAGAGGAAAGTGTTGAATAAGAATATAGCTTTATGTTTCACGTGAAACATAGAACTGTTTTCCACATAGTATAAATATTATTTCTTAGATTTTTAAAGAAACTTGAAAAAAATGGTTCTTCGAAATTCGATGGACCCAGCAAAATGTATTCGTTATAATTATCTTAAACTAAAATTGATGTTTTATAATATTTCTAATAATTACTTTACGGTTTAGGTTTTCTCAATTTTGAATAATTAAGAAAAATAGTTTTTCAAAATGAGAAAACTATTTTTTTATGTTTCACGTGGAACATAAATTTTCCACACTATTAAAATTTAGATATTAATATTAAGTATTGTTTGTTGTGAAAAAACTTTTGTTTTGAATTGTATGAATATCTTATTAAATTAAAATTTTTAGTGGTAACAATTATAATTATAAAATTAATACCTTAAAGTTACTTTATATAAAAATTTGTAAATTTTGTTTATAATTTATATTTTTTTAGTTATACAGAGATAATAACTTAATTGTTAAAAATTTTAATATCTATCCAGCTAGAATAATACAATATCAACAGTTCTTTCATTTTGATGAGTTATTAACATATTTGAAAAAAAGTTAATTGACTTTTTTGATTAAAACACGATTTTTAATATAAATCCAAAAGAATCCGTTTTAATTTTTTGCATATGGATATTTATATAACTTTTTTATGTTCCACGTGAAACATAAAAGTTGTCCACAGTATGTTGATTTATAAAATTTCCATGTTTCACGTGGAACATGGATTTTTCCACAATATATAATTTTTTTATAAGATTGATTTTATAATAAAATTTTGAAAAAGCATAATAGTTAATTATTTATCATTTTAAATAGAAAAAGTATTTTAAATTTAATTTATATTATTAATAAAAAATAATATAGAGATATTATATTAAGTAATTTAATTTTTTTAGAATAATATTTCCACAATCTTTTTTTTTATTGTATGGCAATCTCTTAAAAATTTTCTAACCTCAAATATTATCAAAATTATAGCTATTTAATTAAATTTTAGATAATTTTAATTTATGTGGGGTCAATTTTAGATAAATTTTTAATATTAGGACAGATATTTTTTGTTGAAAATTAGTGCTAAAATTTTTTAAAGCGATTGCCTTATTTTTTTTATTGATTTTTTTTTTATTTTGTTTTATAATGATAACGATGCAATAGTATTTATTTGGAATTAAGTCAGGATTGGAAAATAGCAGCTTTAACAAATTTTACTATGTGCATCTTTTTTTCGTATTTATTTAATTTCATATATTAATTTTATGCACAAACAAATGTTCTTTTTTATTTTTAGATGGAATTTTTGAGTTAGATATGTTATAATATTATTTGTATAAAGGTGGTGATTAGTAGTTGGCATATTTAGCATTATATAGAAAATATAGACCTAAAAATTTTAGTGATTTAGTTGGTCAAAATGAAATTGTTAACATTATTAAAAATGAAATTTTAAACAATAAATTATCTCATGCTTATTTATTTTCAGGTCCTCGTGGTACAGGTAAAACATCGACTGCTAAAATTATTGCAAGGATGATTAATTGTGATAAATTAGGAGATGATGGTATTCCGTGTGGCAAATGTGAAAGTTGTTTACATTTTTCGGAAAATAGTGATATTATTGAAATTGATGCAGCTTCTAATAATGGGGTTGATGAAATTCGTGAATTAAGAGATAAAGTTAATTTAGTCCCTACTTATGGAAAATATAAGGTGTATATCATTGATGAAGTTCACATGTTAACTACTCAAGCTTTTAATGCTTTATTAAAAACTTTGGAAGAACCACCATCTCATGTGATATTTATTTTAGCTACTACAGAGTTTTTTAAGATACCAGAAACGATTGTTTCTCGTTGTCAAAAGTTTCAATTTTCTAAATTTTCTTTAGATGATATAGTGAATAGATTACAATATATTTCTCAACAGGAAAATATAAATGTTTCTAATGAAGTTTTATCTGAAATTGCTCGTTTATCTGATGGAGGACTTAGAGATGCAATTAATATGTTAGATCAATTGTCATCATTTAGTGATAGTGGAGTGGATTTAGAAGATGTTTATCGATTAAATGGTGTTGTTTCTTATATTGATTTTTATCATTTGTTATCTTATATGAATGATTGTGATTGTAAGGAAATAATTGATTTTTTTGAAGAAATTGATAGAAATGGTAAAGATTTTGGGAGGTTTATAGAAGATTTTATATCTTTTATCAGTGAGATTTTAGTTTATTCTGTTGTGGGTAGTTTTAGGTCTAATGTTCCAGAAAAGAATGAATTAATAAAGAAAATATCTGATTTTTTTTCAGAAAAAAATTTATATAATTTTATTTTGTTTTTAAATGATTTGTTTTTTAAAATGAAATCTTCGTCTTTTATAAAAATTTTAGTGAGTACAGAATTTATTAAATTTTCACGATTAACATTATGTGATAGTAATAAATCATTTAAAAATAATCTTCAAGATAACGCAGAAAGTTCTAATATAATTGCGTTAGAAGTGAAAAAGTTAGCTGAAAGAAAACAAAATGATTCAATATCAAATGAAGAAAGAATTATTAGAATTAATAATGCTTTTTCATCGGCTTCTAAGAATAATAAGGAAAAATTTTTAGAAGAATGGAATGATTTTAAAAATTATGTAGTAAATAATCAAAAATTTTTAAATATTTATAGTTTATTAAATGATATTGAGGTTTTGGTAGTAGGAGATAAAAATATAATATTTTTAGCTAGTTATGATTCTATATTATTAAGACTTTTTGAAAATATTTCTATTATAGAACAGGCACTAAATGATTTTTATAATAATGAATATAAAATTATTTTCTTATCTGTTGAACAGTGGAATAATGAGAAAAAAAAATATATATCTAATATCAAAAAAGGAATAAAATATAATTATGTTTCTGGTGAGAGTGATACTTTAGAAAGTAAATGTGTTTATAAAAAATTAAATAATAGTGAAATAGATGATGATGTAGATAAAATTACTTCTATTTTGGGGGAAAGTGTTATTTCATTTGAATAAAGGAGAGGATGATAGAAATGAATATGCAACAAATAATGAAACAGGCTCAAAAAATGCAAAAGGAGTTACAAAAAACACAGACTGAATTAGAAAATACACGTTATGAGGGAATTTCTTCTCTTGTAAGTGTTGTTTTGGATGGAAATAAAAATGTTGTTTCTGTTAAAATTACTAATGATGGTGATTTTGATAAGGATGATCTTTCTATGTTGGAAGATATGGTTTTGCTTGCATTTAAAGATGCAGCTAAAAAGGTAGATTTAGATAAAGAAAAAAAATTGGGCAAATATGGTGCTGGTTTTGCAGGTTTGATGTAAAATGTTTCCAAATAATTTGAAAAAAATGATTGATTGTTTTAAAAAACTTCCTGGTATAGGTGAAAAAACTGCAGAGCGTCTTGCTTTTTCTTTATTGGATTTTAATAAAGAACAATTGACTATTTTTTCAGAGTCAATTGCTGATATTAGGGATAACATTTGTTACTGCAATGTTTGTGGTAATATTTCTGATAGTGAAGTTTGTACTATATGTTCTAATTCAACTAGAGATGATTCTGTTGTTTTAGTAGTAGAAAAAGCAAAAGATATTTTATTATTTGAAAAAATAGGAGTTTTTAAAGGAAAGTACCATGTTTTGAATGGATTAATTTCTCCTATTGATAATATTGGTCCAAATGATATTAATCTTAATTCTTTAATTCAACGGGTGAAAGAAAATAATATAAAAGAAGTTATTTTTGCATTGAAGCCTAGTATAGAAGGGGAAACAACATTACAATATATAAAAAAGTTATTACATAGTGTATCAGGTGATATTAAAGTTTCTAAGTTGGCTACTGGTGTTCCTATAGGAGCTGATATGGAATATATTGATTCTTTGACTCTGGAGTTGGCTATTGATGAGAGAAAAAGTTTAAATTAACTAAAAGAACATAATATTTAATAGGTGATAATATTGAAATTTTTGTTTTTTATAAAACGTTTAATTGTTGCTACATTACTTATTTATTCTTTTGATGTTTTTTTGGTATCTTTAAATTTTGTTATTCCAATTAATATTTTTACTGTGCTTTTAGTAAGTTTTTTTGATGTTCCAGCAATATTTTGTATGTTTTTGTTTTCTTTATTTTTATATTAAAAATTTGAAGGTGGTGTGGTAATGTTAAAAGATTATGAAAAAGATCAATTTATTCCTTATACTATTATAAAACAATCTGTAATTAACAATAAATTATCACACGCTTATTTAATTAATGCTAATAATTATGAAAAGGCATTTGATTTTGCTTTGTCCATTGCTAAGTATATTTTTTGTAATAACCATTATGAATGTTCTTTGGATAAAAATTGCTCTGGTTGCAATATTTGTTCTAGAGTTGATAATTTTAATTATTCTGAATTAAAAATTATTTCTTCTGACTCCGTAGTAATAAAAAAAGAACAATTGTTAGAATTGCAAAATGAGTTTAATCTTTCAGGAGTTGAAAATAAGTATCGTATTTATATTATAAAAGATTGCGATAAAATGAATAAGCAAGCTTCTAATTGTTTATTAAAATTCTTAGAAGAACCTGCTCCAGGGGTAATAGCAATTCTTTTAACTAATCATTTTTCTAATATATTGCCTACTATTGTGTCTAGGTGTCAAATTTTAAGATTAAATAACCTATCTTCTTGTGATGAAAGAAATACTTTAGAAAATTTTTTAGTTTCTAGTGATAATAATGGTACTTTAGAAAATGATTATAGTAGTGAAGAAAAAGAAAAGGTTCTTGATAATGTTTTAGAGTTTGTATTATATTTTGAAGAAAATGGTTTGGATTTTTTGATTTATCTTAGAAAAAAATGGGAGTTCGTTATTTCTTCTAGAGATAATTGTATTTTTGCTTTTTTCTTACTTATTCAATTGTATTATGATGCTTTGAAATATAAAAATTCAATTAAAAATTATTTTTTTACTGAATATATTGATTCTATTTCATCTTTGGCTTCTAAAAATAATACTAAACAATTGATTGATAAATTAGAGATATTGCAATATGGTTATGATATGTTAAAATGTAATTTGAATATTAATCTTTTGATGGATGATATTGTTATTAAGATGGGTGATAAAAATGAGTATAGTTGAAGTTAAATGTGAAAAAAATCATTCAGTATTATTTTTGAAAAATAAAAATTTGAAATTAAAAAAGAATTTATCTGTAATTATTGAGACAGATAAAGGATTGGAATTTGGAAAAATTATTGGATTTGTGGATGATAGTTCAAAATTTGATAATGTTGAGCTTTTTTCTGTGATTAGAGTAGCTAGTAAGAAAGATTATTATCGTTATTTGGAAAATTTGAAATTAGAAGAAAATTGTTTTTCTGTATGTAAGGATATTGTTAATCGTTTAGCATTAGATATGACTATTTTGGATGCTCATTATAACCTTGATCGTACGCAATTAATTTTTCGTTTTATTGCTGATTCTAGAATAGATTTTCGTCAACTTGCTCGTGAGTTAGGTGCGATTTTTCATACACGAATAGAACTTCGTCAAATTGGTATTCGGGATAAGGCAAAAGAAGTAGGTGGAATTGGTCCATGTGGTCGTTTGTTATGCTGTAGTAGTTTTCTAAAGAGTTTTGATAGTGTTACTATTAATATGGCTAAAAATCAAAATGTTTCTTTAAATCCTACTAAGATAAATGGAGTTTGTGGAAGATTATTATGTTGTCTGAGGTATGAAAATGATAATTATGTGCAGGAAAAGAAGAAATACCCAAAAATCGGGTCTATTGCTGAAAGTTCAAAGGGGAAGGGGAAAGTTATTTCTGTAAATATAGTTAGAAATGTTTATACTGTTGAGTTAGAAAATAAAGAGAGGATTGAAGTGAATTATTTTGAAAGTAAAGAATAAATTATTAAATTTAGATACGGTTATTTATCAAGATAGTGATTGGTTTAAGTTTTCTCTAGATTCTGTGTTACTGGCAAATTTTGTTACAATTAATTGTAGGGTTAAAAAAATTATGGATTTTGCAACTGGAAATGCACCGGTGCCAATGTTGCTTTCTTATCGTACTAAAGCTCAAATTTATGGTATTGAGTATCAAAAATGTGTTTATGAGTTAGCAATTCAGTCAGTAAGAGAAAATTGTTTAGATAATCAAGTTCATTTAATTTGCGATGATGTTTCTAATGTTCAAAATAATTTTAGTAGTGATTCTTTTGATGTTGTGACATGTAACCCTCCATATTTTAAATCTTTAAATTCTAGTTATCTTAATCAAAATTTTGTAAAATCGATAGCTAGACATGAAATGTTTCTGGATTTAGATACAGTTTTGAAGCAAGCTTTTTATTTGTTGAAAACTGGTGGAATTTTTGCTATGGTTCATCGTACTGAAAGATTTAGTGAAATTTTAGAAAAAATGAAAAAATATCATTTGGAACCAAAGAGAATTCAATTTATTTATCCTAAAGAAGGAAAGAATAGTGATTTATTTTTGATAGAGGCTGTAAAAAATGGGAATGTTGGTTTGAAAATGTTATTTCCATTAATTATTCATGAAAATGATAATACTTATACAGAAGAAGTTTCTAGAATATTAGAATTTAAATATTAGGAGGTTTTTTATGTGGAAAAGAAGTTATGATAATGGTGCTATTTTATACCTAATTCCTACGCCTATTGGTAACATGGAAGATATTACTTTTAGAAGCTTAAGAATATTAAAGGAAGTAGATGTTGTTTTTTCTGAGGATACAAGAGTGACACAAAATTTATTTAATTATTTTGAAATTCAGAAGAAATTAGTTGCTCTTCATGATCATAATGAAAATATTGTTAAGGATGAGGTTCTTGCTTATTTGGAACAAGGTTGTAATGTTGCTATTGTTACAGATAGAGGAACACCAATTGTTAGTGATCCTGGTTATAAAACGGTGTCTTATGTTAGCAAAAAAGGATATTCAGTCGTTGCTTTGCCTGGTGCTTGTGCTTTTGTTCCAGCGTTAATTGTGTCTGGAATCAATCCACAGCCTTTTACCTTTTATGGATTTTTGGATAGTAAAATTGAAAAAAGAAAAAAAGAATTAATGCAGTTGAAATTTGTAACAAATACGCTTATTTTTTATGAGGCTCCTCATCGAATTTTACAAACAATGAAATTAATGTTAGAAATTTTTGGGGATAGAGAAGTTAGTTTATCTAGAGAGATTACTAAGAAATTTGAGAGTGTTTATCGGGGAAAAATTTCTAATTTATTGCCGACATTGGAAAGTATTAAAGGAGAATTTGTTATTGTTGTATCTGGTTTTGAAAAGAATCTTGCTGATATGGAGTGTGGAATAGTTGAGCAGGTACAATTTTATATAGATAATGGCATGAAAAAGATGGAAGCAATTAAAATTGTAGCAAGAGAAAGAGAAATGAAGAAAAATGATGTATACGCTTTGTATCATCAGGAGGTAGAAAAGTGAAATTGATAGTGGGTTTGGGTAATCCTGGTAGGGAATACGTTAATACTAGACATAATATTGGTTTTCAATTGTTAGATTATATTGCTGGTAAAAATGGTTATTGTTTTTCTAGAGAAAAGTTTAACGGCAGTTGTGCAGAATTGATGATTAATGGAGAAAAAGTATTACTTGTTAAACCTTTATCTTATATGAATTTATCAGGGTCAGTAGTTGCTAAATATGTTTCTTTTTATAAGATTAGTTTTGATAATATTTTGATTATTCAAGATGATTTGGATATGAATTTTGGGAGAATTAAGATTGTTTATGACAGTAGTTGTGGTGGACATAATGGAATTAGAGATATTGAAAGGTGTCTTGGGACTAAAAAATATACTAGATTAAAAATTGGAATTGCGCATGATAAATCAATGGATACAAAGGATTACGTATTAGGGAGTTTTAATAAAGATGAGCAGCAAGAAATAGAAAAAATTGATCATTATTTAGAGAATGTAGTTCATGATTTTTGTTGTATGAGTTTGGAAAATTTGATGAGTAAATATAATCGAAAATAAAAATACTTATCAATATTTTTTTCGTTATTTAAGGAGGAATGTTTGTATGAATTTTTTTGAGCGTTTGTTTGATGTCTGTGATAATGATTATTATGGAGTAAGTGGGCTTAATGCTGAATTGAATTGTGTTTATGTTTATGATGCTTTTGTTAAATATCAGAGAGGTATGGTTATTGTTACTAATTCTTTGTATGAAGCTAATACTTTATATAATAAGTTGTTGAGTTATACAAATAGAGTATTATTTTTTCCTATGGATGATTTTATTACAAGTGAAGCAATAGCAATTAGTCCTGAATTTAAGAGTGAAAGAATTCATACTTTAAATCAATTATCTAGAGATAATAATTATATTGTTGTTACTAATTTGATGGGTATACTTAGGTATTTGCCTACTGTTGATGTTTGGAAAAGTCACATTATTCATTTAAAAAAGGGAATGTCAGTTGAAAGAGATCGATTGATTCAACAGTTGTATGAGATGGGATATGAAAGAGAGACAATTGTTAGCGAAACAGGTAAATTGGGGGTTAGAGGCTATGTTTTAGATATTTTTCCTATTGATTTTGATAATCCTATTCGTATAGAATTTTGGGGAGATGAAATTGATAGTATAAAATACTTTGATATTGATTCACAAATTTCATCGAATTTGGTAGATGAGATTGATATTCATCCATATTCTGAATTTTTACTTAGTACTAAATCTATGGATGATGTTGTGCAAAAAAAACAAAAGTATTTAAAGTATTATTCAGATCAAATTGGTTCATTATGGGATTATATGGGTAAATATATGTGTTTTTATTATGACTATAATCAAATTGAAGAAGGTTATAAAATACTTAGGGAAACTATTTTTAATTATGATAAGGATAATCGTAATACAGCAGGTATTCAGACTGATTATATGTATGATTTAAAAGATATTTGTTTTGAAAAAGAAATCTTTTTAATGAATTTTGACAATATTTTGATGAATATTAAATTAAAAGAAGAAAAAAAATATATTAGTGGTGCAGTAGATTGTTATAATGGTAATTTTAATTTATTGAAAAACGATTTAGAGAAATATTTATTACATAATAAAACAGTTATTCTTTGTGTTGAAGATGAAAATTCTAGAAAGAGAATTGGGAAGTATTTTGAAGATATAAATATTGTTAATTCTAGTGAAGATTCTATTGCTTTGGGAAAAATTAACATTATTGTTAAAGGTATTGATTCTGGATTCCTTTTTGGGGATTATGTGGTAATTTCGGCAAATGATATGTTTCATACTAGTGAAGTAAAGAAAAAATATAAAAATAAATTTAAACTTGGGACTAAAATTAATAGTGTTAGTAATATTTCTAAAGGAGATTATATTGTACATGAGTCGCATGGAATTGGAATTTATGATGAATTGTGTACAATTGTGAAAAATGGTTATAAAAAAGATTATATAAAATTAATTTATGATGGTGGAGATGTTTTATATATTCCTGTAGAAAAAATAGATCGAATTAGTAAATTTTCTGGAAAAGAAGGTGTTAGTGTTCGTCTTGATAGTCTTAGTAGCGATAAATGGCAGAAGAGGAAGGCTCGTGTTCGTAGTAGATTAGAAGATATTGCAGCTAATTTAATTAAGGTTTCTGCTGAAAGAGAAGCAATGAAGGGGTTTGCTTTTTCTCAAGATGATGAGACGCAAGTTTTGTTTGACAGTAATTTTCAATTTGAAGAAACTCCTGATCAATTGAAGGCTATTTCAGCGATTAAATATGAGATGGAAAAGCCTAAACCTATGGATATGTTGTTGTGTGGAGATGTTGGTTATGGAAAAACAGAGGTTGCTTTTCGTGCAATGTTTAAGGCAGTAAATGATGGAAAACAAGTAGCTTATTTGTGTCCAACGACTATTTTATCAAATCAACAGTATAAGAATGCTTTGAAGAGATTTGCTGATTTTCCTGTTTCTATTGCTTTGTTAAATCGTTTTGTTGATCGAAAAAAACAGAAAAAAATTATTGAGGATGTTAAAGAGGGAAAGGTAGATATTTTATTTGGTACACATAGAATTCTTAGTAATGATATTTCTTTTCGTGATTTGGGATTGTTGGTAATTGATGAAGAACAGAGATTTGGTGTTACGCATAAAGAGAAAATTAAACAGTATAAAGCAAATATAGATGTTCTTACTTTGTCTGCTACCCCCATTCCTAGGACACTTCAAATGTCAATGACTGGGATTCGTAGTCTTGCTTTGATAGAAACTCCTCCTCTTCAACGTTTACCTATTCAAACTTATGTACTTGGGGAAAATAATAATGTAATTAAAGATGCTTTATATAAGGAGCTATCGAGAAATGGTCAGGCTTTTGTTTTATATAATCATGTTGATGATATTGAAAATAAGATGATTAAATTAAATGAGCTAGTTCCTGATGCTAGAATGGATTTTGCTCATGGGCAAATGACTAAAACTGAACTTGAAGATAAGATGCAAGATTTTATTGATCATAAATTTGACGTGTTAGTTTGTACGACAATTATTGAAACAGGAATAGATATTCCTAATGTAAATACTTTAATTATTATGGATGCTGATCATTTTGGTTTATCGCAATTGTATCAAATTAGGGGAAGAATTGGTCGTAGTGATAAGATTGGTTATGCATATTTAATGTATGATAGTCATAAAGAGTTGAATGAGATTGCTGTTAAACGTTTGAATACAATTAAGGAATTTACAGAACTTGGTAGTGGATTTAAGATTGCAATGAGGGATTTATCTATTCGAGGGGCTGGAGATATTCTTGGTAGTGAACAATCTGGTTTTATTGATACAATTGGTATTGAACTTTATTTAAAGATGTTGAAAGATGCTGTTGATAAAATTAAAGGGGAGTATGTAGAAGAAGAAGTTGATGAGAATTTAGATAATCGTAGTTTGATTGATGTGGATACTCATATAGATGATAATTACATTAAAGATGATGACTTAAAGATAGAAATTCATAAGAAAATTAATGAAGTAAATTCTATGGAAAAATTAAATGAAGTAAAAGCAGAATTAGAAAATCGATTTGGAAAAATTAGTTATGAGTTAGAAGTTTATATGTATGAAGAATGGTTTGAAAAATTAGCTAATAAATTAGAAATTAAGAAAGTAAAACAAACCAAAACTATGATTGATTTAGAGTTATCAGAAGATATTAGTAAAAGAGTACAAGGTGAAGAATTATTTATGTTGTCTTATGAAATATCTAAAAATTTTAAGTTGAGTTTTAAGGATAATAAGATTCATATTATTTTAGAACTGATTAATTTAGATAAGCATTTTTTGTTATATATTATTGAACTTTTATCCAAGTTAATTGAAAAATTGGAATTAAGTATTTAAAGAATTATATTGTATTTTATTAGAAATAGAGAGTACTGTTAATTCTTTTTTTCTTGTTTTGAAAAAAATATTTAAGTATAATGATAAAGAGGTGTATTTTTGTGAAAATAATATTTAGTGATTTTGATAAAACTTTGGTAGATAGAGGTGTTAATAATGGTAAAATTAAAGATATTAATTTAGATATTCTTAAAAAACTTAAGAGTAATCAAGTTAATTTTTCTATTGTAAGTGGTAGATGTTTATCTTTTTTTAAAGAAGAATATCCAGAATTGATGAATGTTGTTTCATTTTTTATTTCTTCTAATGGTAGTAGTATATATGATGTTTTGGAGAGTAAGTATATTTATTTTAGTTTTATTGATAGTAGTGATTTAGAAAAAATTTATGAGTGTGCTAAAAAGTATAATTTGAGTATATATTTTAATTTATTAGATAAACGGCTTTATTTAGAGAAAGGTTCTTATCAGTATTTTAAGTTTAATGAGATACAATGTGAACAAGTAGTATTGATTGGGAATATTGAAAATTATGAAATTTTAATTGACAATATTGAGAAAATTGAAAATTTAAAAATTAGTAACAAAGGAAAAAATCCAGATAATGGTAGTTTCTTTTTGGATATTAATCGAAAGGATGTATCTAAAGGAAAAGCAATTTCTTATTTATGTGATTATTTAGAAATTGATAGAAATGATACTATTTGTTTTGGTGATAGTGATAATGATTTATCAATGTTTCAAGTAGTTGGTCGAGGGATAGCTGTTGAAAATGCAAGTGATGAAATAAAAAAATATGCTGATGAGACAATTGGAACTGTATGGGAAGATAGTGTATTTAGTTATATTGACAATAAATTTAATCAATAAAATAATTTTTTTAAAATTGTGTATTTTTTCCTTGTTATTTGTTTAATATTATAATGTAGTTGTAATTTCTTTTTTTGTTTATTCCTGGAAAAAGCTGATGATTAATCATTGGCTTTTTTGTAAAGTTTTTGTGGATTTTTGTGGAATAGTATATTTTTTTTAACATTTTTTATTTATTTTTTATTTTTTTGGTATAATTATGAAAAAGAGGGATGTTATGAAAAAAGATAGAATTATTAATACTGAGGAATTAAGATTAAAAATTGTGAATATGTTAAAGATATATGGTTATTATGATGGTATTTTGGTGAACAGTAGTAATGAAAAAGGGTTTGTGGATGGAAGTTTATTTTTAGATGATATTATTCTTAATAGGAAAGATTTTAAAGAATTAAAACGAAGTGTCAAAAAATTATTAGACTATTGTTATGAGAATAACTTTGATGAGTTGATAAGAGAAGTAAATTATTTTTATCAAGTAATGGGAAAAAATATTCGTAAAAAATTCGGCAATTTATTTGATAAGTTTTGATGAATTGTTTTTGATTGGAGGATAGAAAATGAACTTAAATCGTTATGTGGATGATTATGGGTGCTATACATTTGATGATGTTCCTTTTAATGAAGTCGATAATGCGGTGATGTCAGCTATTTCTTATGTGAATTTAGATGGTATTGTTTCAAAAAATCGATTTCATAAAATTACTATTGAAGAGGCTGGAAATATATATTTTAAAAGACATTCCAAAAAGGAAAAACAGGTTCTTGCGGTTAGGGAATCAATTAAACTATTTTATATTATTAAGGATACAGAAAGATATAAAAAGTTGTATCTTTATAATTATACTTATGAATCTGGAGATGCTGAACAATTTTCTGCTATTACTATTGAACTTTCTAATAAATTAGTTTATGTTTCTTTCGAAGGAACGGATCATTTGGTAAGTGGTTGGAAAGAAAATTTTATGCTCAGTTATCAGTTTCCTGTTTTATCTCAGAGGAGAGCAATTGATTATGTAAATAAGAATTTTCTTTTTCGTCATCATGAAATTATTTTAGGTGGTCATTCTAAAGGTGGTAATTTGGCAATGGTTGCGGGAATGTATGCTAATTTTTTGGTTCGGGATAAAATTGTTAAGATTTATAATAATGATGGTCCTGGTCTTTTGTTAGAACAAATTTCTTCTAAATATTATCAAAATGTTGCGAATAAAATGGTTCATATTATTCCTAATTATTCTATGGTTGGTTTATTGCTTAGGCATGAAAATAATTATGTTGTAGTAAGGTCTTCTCGAAAGAGTATTTATGCACATGATATGTTTACGTGGGTAGTTCGGGGTAAGGAATTTGAAAAGTGTGAGCTTAGTTCTTTTAGTAAAGCATTGGATGATAAGTTAATTCATTGGCTAAATAAATATGATCGAAAAACTAGAGAAGAGTTTGTTCTTTCTTTGTTTGATGTTTTTGATAAGGCTGGTGTTTATAGTTTAGTAGATATTATGGAGAAAAAATCTTTGATTATTCGAATTGTACTTGGAATTAATAATACTAATCCAGTGACGAAAAATATTTTAAAGGACTTTATTTTTGCTTTATTTCAATGTTTTAAAGATGTAAAAAAAGAGGAATTAATTTCTTTTTTTGAAAGAAAATAGTACTTCTTTTTCTTTTGTACTTTCGATGTTATTTTTTGTAAAGTGGTTTCTTTGTATTGTTAAAAATTTTAATTGTATGATATAATGATTTCATCATAAAGAGGAGGTAAATGATATGAAGTGTGTATCGATTTCTGGGGAAAAAAGTTTTGTTTTGAAAAATATTGATGTACCTGTTTCTAAAGATGGTAGTGTGGTATTAGAGGTAAAATCTTGTGGTATATGTGGATCTGATATTCATTACTGGGTAGATGGTAATCCTGTTGGTTTAGTTATGGGACATGAATTTGCTGGTGTGGTAGTAGATCCTGGTTCTAGAAAGGATTTAGTAAAGGGGGATAGAGTAACTGGTTTACCTATTTCTCCATGTGGTAAGTGTGATGCTTGTAAGCATGGTATGCCTCAATATTGTCAAGATACGTGGTCAGAGGCTGTTGGTCTTGCTCTTACTAATCCTGGAGCTTATGCAGAGTATACAAGTTGTAGACCTGATATGATTAGGAAAATTCCAAATAATGTTAGTTTTGATGCTGCTTGTATGACTGAACCATCAGCTGTTGCTTTACATGCGGTTAAGCTTGCTGATATAAAGATAGGAGATTCTGTTTTGATTGTTGGTGGTGGTATTATTGGTCTTATGTCGGCTGAATTTGCTCGGCTTGCTGGTGCTGGTTATATAGCTATTTTGGAGACTAATAAAAAGCGTGGTAAAAAGGCTGTTAGTTTTGGAAAAATTAATGAGTATTATGATGCTACTAAGGAAGATAGTATTGCTAAAATGGTAACTAAAACAAATGGTGGATTTGATCATGTTATTGAATGCTGTGGAAATTCTCCTGCTGTTAGTGAAGCAATTATGTCAGTTCGTCCAGGTGGCAAAATAGTATTAGTTGGTGTATCGATGGATGCTGTTACTATCCCAACAGTTGTTTCTGTGATGAGGGAAGTAACTCTTCAAGGGGCAATTGCATATACTCCAGAAGAGTTTGACACATGTTTAAAACTAATTAGTGAGAAAAAAATTAATGTTACAAAGTATATTGATGATTTAGTTTCTTTGGAAGATGTACAAGAATCTTTTGAAAGACTTACTAGTGGTAAAGATGCTGCGGTTAAAATTGTAATTAAGCCATAATAAATGGTATAAAACTATACGTTTAAATCTATAATAGTAAAGGTAGGTTGTCAATTGATTGAAAAAAATAAAAAAATTAGCAATCTGTATTGACAATTGCTAAAATAGTAGTATAATGAATAATGAAAGGTGATGATAATATGGCTTTAATACCAAGACTTGTGCCAAATAAATTATATTTGGATGATGTATTTGATGATTTTATGTTTCCTACAATGAAAGATGATTTTGGAAAGATGAAATGTGATATTTACGAAAAGGATGATGCTTATCATTTAGAAATGGATGTTCCTGGTTTTGATAAGAAGGATGTTCAGATTGAAATTGATGATAATGATTATTTGACTATTACTGCTGAAAAGTCTTCTGAAAATAACGAGGAAGATGATGATAAAAATTATATTCGTAAGGAAAGAAATTATGGAAAATATCAAAGATCTTTCTATGTTGGTGGAATAGATAAAGATAATATTCAAGCTAATTTTGAAAATGGTATTTTAAAAATATCTATGCCTAAGAAAGAAGAAGAAAAATCATCAAAGAAAACTATTGAAATTAAATAATATTGTTTGACATATACAGACTATACTTTTTGAAAGAGTATGGTCTTTTCTTTTGTTTTATTTCTATCGATGGTATAATATAAAAAAAAGGCAGGTGATTATTTTGATAAGGATTTATAAAAATGAGATGGAACAAGAGGAAGTTAATTTAATTCATCATATAGAAGATAATTGTTGGATAAAGATGGTTCATCCTACTGAAGAGGAAATTAAAATGGTAGTTGATGAATTAAAGATAGATGAAGATTTAATTACAAAGGTTTTGGATGAAGAGGAGTTGCCTAGAGTAGAGAAAACAGATAATGCCACTCTAGTTGTTGTTGATTGTCCTTATTGGGATGATCATCATGTAAAAAATAAATATCATACTTATCCTCTTGGAATTATTATTTGTAATGATTTACATATTATTACAGTTTCTTTGAAAGAATTTGATTATTTGAAGGATTTTGAAGAGGGAAAGGTTAAGACTTTTTATACATATAAGAAATCTAGGTTTTTAATTCAGATTTTACTTAAGACGGCTTCATCATATTTAAAAGTTCTTAATATTGTAAATGATGATATTCGCAAAAAAGAAAAAGTTTTATATAATTCTACAAATAATAAGCATTTAGTAGAACTTTTGGATATAGAAAAGACGCTTGTTTATTTTATTACTTCTTTGAAGGCTAATGATGTTGTTTTAGAAAAATTATCTAAAGGAAATGTTATTATGATGTATGATGAAGATATTGAGTTACTTGATGATACAATGATTGAGAATAGGCAGGGGATTGAAATGTGTACGATTTATAAGGAAATTTTATCTTCTATTACGGATACTTATGCTACAATTGTTTCTAATAACTTAAATGTTGTTATGAAGTTTTTAGCGGGAGCTACAATTGTGTTAGCAGTTCCTACTATGATTTCCTCTTTTTTGGGAATGAATATTTCTCTTGGGGATTTTGCAAAAAAAGATTATGCTTTTATGGTGGTATGTATATTTTCTTTGATATTAGCTTTATTTGTGGCTTATTTATTGAAAAAGAAAGATATGCTTTAATTTATTAATAGATAATTGTGAGGTGATAATTTTGAAAAAGTTTAGTTTTACTCCTAAAGGAGTATGTTCTAGTAAAATGAATATTGTTATTGATAAGGGAATAATAAAAGATATTGAAATTATAGGTGGATGTCCTGGAAATACTCTTGGAATTAGTAAGTTATGTATTGGAAAAAACGTAAAAGATGTGATTGAACTTTTATCTGGGATTGATTGTAGAGGTCGAGGAACATCTTGTCCTGATCAGTTAGCAAAGGCTTTAGAGAAAGCATTAATTGTGAATAAATAAGGAGAATATCAAGAAACTCTATGTATTTTGGCAAGGGATGGGATGTTAGTTGCTAAAACGGTTTATAGTGCTGGCATTTTGATATTTTATATTCCTGATTTATTTAATATTAAATCAAAAAAATATGTTATATGATAAAAATAAAATTGGTAAAAGTCATTAAAAAAATAAGAATTTTTGTTTCTTATTTTTTTTCTTCTTGATAAATTGATTTTTCAATACTATTGTAGTAATTATTTCCTTTTTCATAATATTTTTCTATTTTTTTCTTTTCTTTTTCGGTAAACATTTCATCAGATAGTTCTAATTTTTTTAGATATTTCATTTTTATCACCATTTATAGTATGTTATTTTTTTAATTTTTTATTCTTTAGAGAATGTATAAAAAATGTTTATATTGGTAAAATATGTATAGAATGGAGTGAAATTTATGAAAACGACAGGTATTATTAGAAGAATTGATGATTTAGGAAGAATTGTGATTCCTAAGGAATTGAGAAAATCACTTCGAATAAAGAATGGAGATTCGTTGGAAATTTTTGTAGATCAAGAGGATATTATTTTAAAGAAGTATTCTCCAATAGAAAGTATAGAGGAAGCTGCTATTAAATATGTAGAGGGTTTTAATCAAGTAATTAAGCATAATGTGATTGTAACAGATAAGGATAAAGTAATTGCTGTTTCTGGTGAATTGAAGAAAAAATATTTAGGGAAAAAGATAACTGAATTTACAGAAAGAGGAATTGAAAGAAGAGATAGTTTTGTGGAGAGGCAGAAAAAATTATTTTCTTTTGTAGAGGGTGTGGAAGATTTAGGTTATTATTCTTTTAGTTCAATTGTTTCTGATAGTGATACGATTGGAAGTGTGATTATTATTTCTATTGATGCTCCTATTTTAGAAAGTGATGAAAAGTTAGCTGTTATTTTATCTAAACTTTTATCAGGAAAATTTTTAGAAAATTAAAGAAAAACTGCTTATTTTTGCTTTTTTTCTTTAAGTATTTTTAAAATAAATAATAGTATACCGATACTACTCATGTAGATACTAATTTTTTTTAATGGAGCTTCATAAATAATTTTTATTTGATGTGTTCCTTTTTTTATAGGAAAGGTGATGAAATTTGCTCCAGATTTTTGATATTTTATTTTTTTATTATTTACATAAATTTTGAATCCTTTATCATATGGAATGGATATTGTAAAATAGGAATTGTCTTTTGTAATATTTATTTTTCCTTGAATTTTGTCTCCTTTTGTCATTTTTTTGTTTATTTTAAAGGTATATATGTTTTTGTTTACATCTTTAATTGTATCATAATCTATGATATAGGTATTAAATTTATTTAATTGGTAATTTCCTTTTGAAATTTTTATATCTAAGATATTAGTGTTTTCCACAGTATAGTGGAAAGTAATATTGTTGTTAAAATATTTCCAATTTTTGTTAGTTAATTTATTTTGTGTTTCATTAATTGTGATGTTTAAATCTTTATTTGCTAATTTTTTGTTTTGGAAACTTAAAAATAATATTTTTTGGTCCATATTAGTATCAAGTTTTAGTTTCAAGTGAGCATTGTTTTTTGCATTTATATTTATTATGTCGTTCTCTTTTTTTATTTTTAGATTATCCTGTTCAAGAATAATGTAATTTATTTTTTGTTCATTTAAAGTACTTATGTTTTTCTTTTCTTTATTATTTATAACAATGTTTGTTAATAGTTGAATCGTGTTGTTGGGGTAAGTTAATTTTTTTAAGTCATCTAAAGAGATTGTATGATTAGTTGCATATCCTAGTGGTAAGGAATTGGTATTTTCATATAAATTAATTCCATTTTTTGTTTTGATTAACTTGTATCCAAGTGTTAAATTTTGTTTTGTTATAATATATTTTTCTCCTAGTATAATTTGAGAGAATGGATTAGGGGATGGGGAAATCATAAATTTATTTCGATTAGGAATGGGATTATTTAATAATTGATTGTAAGTATTGATATAATTTTGGTTTGATGTTGAAGAATAGATAGTTGTTTTTCTAGTACTTATATTATCTATTTTGTTAATATATTTTTCTTCGTTTAAGTTAGTATTTATTCTATAAAAATCTTGATCTTTTTGTGTTATTTCATTAATTAATTTATTAATTGTTTTATATTCTTTATTGTTAATATCATTTTTTGTCATTAATTTATCACTTGAGTTTGTATAAATGCAAATGATAAATGATGAAATAATAAGGTATGTTACGATGAAATACTGTTTTTTGAGATTAATTTTTTTAAGAGAAGTTTCTAAAAAACTTGCTACTAAAATTAAAATTAGTGGAATAAATGGTATTAATGATTTTGCATTTATGTATAATGTTCCATTTAGTAAGTAATTGAATATAGGAAAAATTGTAATTAAGAGACAAGTTATTGATAAGTATTTTTTTTCTTTTTTTCCCCTTAACGCAAAGTAAATTAGAGATATTAAACTGATTAATGTTAATCCTATACTGTATGGAGAATATAAAAGAGATTTACTGATGGAAGGGGTAAATAAATTAAATAGGGAAATATTTTTTGTTGAGGTTGATCTTCCTGTTAGTAATGTATATGCTGTTGGTAGAAGAAGGATTGAAGTAATTAAAATTCCGATAAGGAATGGTTGGATAAGTTTAATTGATTTGCATATTAATTTTTTTATTGTGATTTTATTTTCTTCTTTTACATATTTGTAAATGTAATATAAAAATAATACAATTAGGGAAGGAATACTAAAATAATAACTGCTTAGTATAATTAGTATTATGGATAAAATTAAAGGTGTAGATTTTTTATTTTCATAAAAGTAGTCAATACTAAATAATCCAAGAATTAAAAAGGGAAAATAATTGATAAACATAATGTGTCTTTTGGCATGGAATATTAATGGACCACTAACTAGAAATAAAAAACTGGTGACAAAACTTATTTTTTCATTGTATTTATGCTTTCTTAGGAAGTAATAAAAGAGTATTGTACTTATTATGACAATAAGGCAATTTATTATGATTAGGTAATCAATCATTTTAATAAAAGGAAATAAATAGGAGAGTAGAATATATGGGTTATATAGACCATAATAAGATAAATAGTAAATATTTTGTCCACTTCCTAGATTTAAGGCAAAATCAGGGAATAGGTCATGGGTATTATAAAATAATGTACGAAAATATTCTGGGATTAAATAATGCTGATATTTGAAATCAATATTTGATGCAAATAGATGATTATTTCTAGTTAAGATTAAATATATTATTATGAATGTTATTATAAAAATAGTATTAGATAGTAAGTCTTTTTTTGTAATTTTTTTCATGATAGCTCCTTTCGATAGGTTTATTATAGCATATCTTTTAACTTTTAATTTTAGGATGTTTATATAGTTATGTAAATTATGTCAATTTTTTAATTATTTTTAGATAATATAAAATTAAAAATATTCATCTTTATTAAATAAGTTGACAAAAAAAATGTAAATTAAAAATTAATGAATAATTTAATTAAAATTAATATTTTGTTATTTAAATAAAAGGATTTTTATAGAAAAGTTATATTTATTTAAAGATAATTGTAATTTGAAAAATGAATAAATTAAAAAAAATGTATGTCAATAACTTTGGAAAATGTCTCAAAAAAATTTAAACATAATCGGGAGTGTCTACTAGTTTTTTTATAATTAGTCATTAAGCAAAAGTATTTGCTTAATAAAATAACCATTATTTTATGTTATGTCTGTCAAGATTAAAATTAATGCCTACGGCAACCTTGACAGACACTAATGTAGTTCTTAATTTTTCATAGTATT
>JAQXQC010000075.1 GCA_029100965.1 Bacilli bacterium
TTGCAAATAATTGGAACCCTTCAGCAGAAAATGGAAAAGATTTTGGAGGATTTAATTATGCAGATGAAACTTGTATCATTAGATGGTTACATAGAGGAAACATCATATATGATGTAGAAGTTCCAGATGATGCAGACAATATAAAAATAGAAGGAGCAACAACAATTTATAGATGCAATAAGATAATATTAAATAACCCAAGAGAAGTAAATGATGAAATGGCCTTAGATTTTTATAAAAAATCTAATATTCCTGAAAAATCTTATTATAAAGCTTTAGGAGCAGTATCCTTAATGAATTATAAAAACACAGCACTAACTATATTTAAAGATAAAATTAATAATAATACTATAGATATAGCACTTGAGGAATGGAATGATTTTATAAATAATGGCGGTGACGGAAATAGATTAGATTCAAACGAAACAGTAGAATTAATAGCAAAAATGTTAAATGAATTTAAGCAAGACACACTTAACGATAAATAAAAAGGTGATTAAAATGGATTTCTATGATAAAGATTTAGAACAAGCATTAATTAATAAAAGATATGAACAATATCAAAAACAAAAAATAAATAATAGTGATTCTGCTAATAATATAATGAATAAAATAAAAAATGGATATATCCCAAATGAAGCAGATGTTTTTGAGTTATGTTGTGATGATCAAAAAAAAGTAGATGAATATAGGGAAATGTTTGATATCAAACAAAGAGTTAAAGACGGAAAAATTTCAGAACAAGATTATCAATTTTTAATAAATAAAATAGGAATAAATGATGATTACTTACAGTCATTAATAAAAAAAATGTTTTTAGCCAAAGGAGTTTTTGATGATGGTAATCAAACAAAATTAGAAAAAAGTTCAGTTTCTAAAAGATAGGAGAAAATATGGATTTAAAAATGGAAATAAATAATAATATTTTTCATTCAAGAGCAAGTGCTATTATTTATAATAAAGATAAGACAAAAGTCTTATTATTTAAAATAGAAGATGGTAGAGATTTCTATTTATTACCAGGTGGTAAAATAAAATTTAATGAAGATAGCAAAACTGCTATTAAAAGAGAAATATTAGAAGAAACAGGATACGATTTAGAATATAGATTATGTAGCCTAGAAGAAAATTTTCTAAAAAGAAAAAGTCAAAATATCATGCAATATAACTTCTGTTATAAAGCAATATACAATGGAAAAATTGATAAAGTAGATTTTAATTGTTTAGATCACGAAGGACAAACTTTTCACTGGATAGATATAAATAAGTTAGACAAAATTAAAATATTACCTCAAAAAACTATATCATATATAAAAAGTAATAATTTAAATATAATTCATCATATTGATTGGAGTAAAGAGAATGAATAAAGAAACTTATATTAGAATTACCAAAAGTAAATTAAATAAATTATCAGCAGATATTATGATAAAACAAATTGAAAAATACGACGAAGCCAAGTCATTTAAATTACCGAATCATAATTATAAAGTAGGGGATGAGGTAATTTTAAAAAAAGGAACACTACTTCATGGAACTTATAAAAACATAGAAGGATTAAAAGAAATAGTTAAAGATGGACTAATATCTAGTTGGTTTATAGATGGTAGATTATCTAAATATCCTAGTTCTGTTGGTGTTTGGAATCTTAAGAAAGATTATCAATTAAAAGAATATATTAATTTTTATTCAGGAGGTACAGTAAAATACTTTAATCAATTAGACAATAATAAAGAAACTGAAGTGATAAGTTTTTCTGATATATCTACATTAATGAATAAAGTAATAGAAAAAGGATATTTAGCATGGAAAATGGAACAAACTAAAGAAGCAAGATTTATGCCTAGTTTAGTGCAAAATAAAGTTCAAGTTGGAATTATTTTTAATGGTAATAATGATGTAATAAAAGAATTACTTAAAGGAGATATTTTGTCAAATGGTATTAGTGATGAAGATGTTAAGGAATTTGTTAATCCAGATTATTACGAAAAGTTTATTGTAGATAGAAAAAATAAGGATGATTTCTTTACTAATCGAGAAAGTGCAATTCTCTTTGGACTACCAGCAAATTTAATTGAAGGAATATTAGTAGGTAGAGAATATGAAAAAGATCAATCAAAATTAAATGAAATAAAAAAATTATTACCAAATGCATATATATGTAATTTGGAAGGAAAAGTTATTGCAATATAGAAAGTTAAATAAACAAAAAATATCATTTCTTACTATTACATTAATATTCTCTATCATTATAGGAATTATCTTCTTTCATACTAGCATTGGCATTCCAAATAAGATTAGATTAAAAGTTTTATTCATTTCGTTCCTTCCATCCATCATAATCTTCTTATGTATCATCTTAAAAAACTTTTTTGGTAAGAATTTAAAAAAAGAAAGAAAATTAATTATAAAAATCATTTTTACTTATTTATTAATATTTTATTATATCTTTAGTATAGTAGTAATATCTTTTATTAATTTTGAAAATCCTATTACAGATAAAAAATATTATTCATTAATAGAAAAATCCTCAAAAGTATTCCCAAAAGAAATCCCCAATAATGTGGAAAAAGTAAAATTTGAACAGACCACTGGATTACTTCAAGCAGAAACAAATACTTCGTTATATTATATAGATAAAAATCTAAATCAAGAAGATTTTCAAAAGAAATATCAATCTCAATCTATTTGGATAGGTTACTATAAAGATTATAATAAAGAAAATCACTCATTGACATCAATTTTTTTCAACCAAGAAAATAAAGATAATTTTCTTATTTACCTAATAGAAGATAAATGCTACAAAAAAAGTAGTTGTAATCATGGTAATCTTTCATTTGTTGCTATTAATGAAGTCACAAAAGAAGTGGTTTATGAAAGTAAATATTGGTAATATATTTTTAGGGGTTAATCTTTAACTAAGACAGAAGCTGTATTGGTTAATTTTGTTTCCATAATTCCTCTTTCAAATTAGTTTATGCAAAATTCTTTTTTGAGAATGATTTTTTTATCAAAGGAAAATACTTAAGAAGTACTTTTCTACTTATAAAATCATTAAAAAGGAATAGGAAAGTTATGTACAATCAAAATATATAGTTATTGATTAAGGGGAAATATGAAATTATTAATTATTGATAAATAATGATAAAATATCTAGAATGATAAGTAAAATTTTGTTATAATGAAATCACATTATCTCTTGCATTGATAATGAATTAAAAATTGATGTCGATAATTTATATTTTAGCAAGAAAAATATATCTATTCGGGAGTATACCATAAAGGTATATTCTCTTTTTTTGAAAGGAGACAAAAAATGAATAACGGATATCAGAATGAATATGATTTTGTAAAATTATTTAACAATAAATACCTAAATGAATTAGATCAAAATTCAATTCAATTTTTATATGAACTATTTGGAGAAAAAATAAAAAATGATGAACCAATTATATCTTGGAAAAATAAAATGGTTCAAAAAGCAGATATATTTATTAAATATAAAAATAAAGTCAAAGGAATTAGTTTAAAATGTGGTAATAGTAATTCTATGCACCATGAACAAATCCAAGAATTTAAAAGGTATTTAGAAAAATTAAGAATACCATATGATACAATGGATAAATATGTAAGTTACCATTATGGGTATGCAAAAGATAAAGAAGGAAAAATAAATTTCTCACAATCATTAAGTTCAGAAGAATATAAAAAAATATACCAAAGTGAAATTGATATTTTTAACAATTGCATAAATAAAACAAGAATAATAGTAGATATGATAGATAGATTTATTGTTCGAGGCAGGAATTCAGATTATGACATTGATGCTTTGGTATGTGGAACAACTAATCATTATGTTTGGATAATGAAACATGACATCTATGATTTAATTTTATCTAAAAGATGTCTAGATTACACATCTCCTCACATAGCTTGTATGACTATTGGACCTAAAAAAAGAAATTTGAATCATGATTCAAAATATGCAGAGGAAAGATACATTGTATGTATTAGATGGAATTTTATAAAAGAAAGTATAATCAACTTCAAAAAAAATAATAAAAGTTAGTTTAGTGTATAATTAATTGATTTATAATAATTCTTTTAAGAGCAAGTTCTTTATCTTAAAAAAGCCAAGCAAGACGAGGGTTTCCCTTCAGTGCTACTCCACAAAAAAACACCCAACGGGTGTTAAATTTTTAAATGGAGCAGCTGAAGGGAGTCAAACCCTCGTCTCAGCCTTGGCAAGGCCGAATTCTAATCGTTGAACCACAGCTGCATAATCAAGTAGACAATTAAAATTATATAAGATAATTGCCTACCTGTCAATAGTTTTATTAGAATTCGGCCCATCTTTAGCAAACGATAAGTTGAATTCTACAAGAATTAAATTTCTGATGGATTAATTAAAGATAAACTAACTTTATTTTTCTCTAAATTAACATCATCAACATAACACTTCACAATATCCCCAACATTAACAACTTCCATTGGATGTTTAATATAATCCTTAGTCAATTTAGAAATATGAGCAAGACCATCATCATGAAGCCCAATATCAATGAACACCCCAAAATCAACAACATTACGAACTGTTCCTTCTAATTCCATCCCTCTTTTTAAATCTTCAATCTTTAAAATATCACTGCGAAGTAATGGCTTTTGATAATCATCACGAAAATCACGATTTGGTTGCTTTAAACATTTTACAATATCTTCTAAAGTATAAATATCAACACCATGCTCTTTTGAATACTTCTCTAAATCTAAATCCTCTAACTTTTTCATCAATTCTTCACTACCAATATTACTTGTATCAAGACCTAAGTTCGTTAAAAGTTCTAAAGTAGCTTGATAACTCTCTGGGTGAATAGAAGTCTTATCTAAAATATTCTCTCCATCAATTACTCTCATAAATCCAACAGACTGTTCATAAACCTTCGGAGAAACTAACTTTTCATCTAAAATTTCTTCCCTAGATAAAATCTTTCCATGCTTCTCACGATACTTAATAATCTTATCAATTGTTGTCTTCGTAAGTCCAGAAACATATTTCAAAATAGAAGGACTAGCTGTATTAATATTTACTCCAACAGCATTAACAGCTTTACTAACAACAAAATCTAGCGATTCATTCAATTTTTTTTGATTTACATCATGTTGATATTGACCAACACCAATACTTTTCGAATCAATCTTAACTAATTCACTAAGTGGATCTTGTAATCTTCTACCAATACTAATTGCACTTCGCTCTTCAACATGCAAATCAGGAAATTCTGAAATAGCGAGAGGACTAGCCGAGTAAACAGAAGCACCAGCCTCACTAACAATCACAAAAGCAATTTTTTTCTCTGTATATTCCTGACAAACTTCTGCTACTAACTTTTCACTTTCACGAGAAGCAGTACCATTTCCAACAGCAATAATATCAACATTATATTTTTTTATTAAATCTTTAATAATCTTTTTAGCCTCATCCCATTTATTATGAGGTTCATGAGGATAAATTTTACTAATATTTAAAATCCTTGAAGTAGGGTCAATAACAGCTAACTTACATCCAGTACGATAAGCTGGGTCAAAACCTAATACTACCTTATCTTTCATTGGCGCCTGTAAAAGTAATTTCTCCAAATTCTTTCCAAATACATCAATTGCTTGCGCTTCTGCAACCTCTTTTAATTCTGCTCTAACTTCTCTTTCAACACTAGGAAAAATCAAACGTTTATAACTATCACGAATCGCATCTTTTACATATAGGGTAACAGGACTCTTCTCATTTTTAATAATTTTCTTATCAAAAAATCCTAATACATAATCCGTATCTACTTCAATACCAATACTTAGTATTCCTTCCTTTTCTCCACGATTCATCGCAAGAATACGGTGGGGCTTAATATATTTCACTTTTTCACTATAATCATAATACATCTCATAAATACCATGCTCATCTTCAGCTTTTTTCTTCATCTTAGAAACAATAACCCCATGATTCATCATATTATTTCTTAAGTATTTACGATAACTAGCATTATCACTAATCCATTCTGCAATAATATATTTAGCTCCTTGAATTGCTTCATCAGTATTTTTAACTGCCTCATTCAAATATCTTCCTGCAAGTTCCTCCATATCAATATTTAAAGGGAAACTCATTATAATCTTTGCCATAGGCTCAAGACCATTCTTAATCGCTTCTGTAGCTTTTGTCTTCTTTTTTTCTTTAAATGGACGATATAAATCTTCAACTTCAACTAACTTCTCACATTTCATAATATCTTTCTTTAAATCATCTGTAAGAAGACCTTTCTCATCAATCAAACGAATAACATCTTCCTTACGCTTCAATAAATTAACCTGATATTCATACACTTCGTTAATTTGGCGAATTTGCTCTTCATCCAAAGCTCCTGTAGCCTCTTTACGATATCTTGCAATAAAGGGAACGGTATTTCCTTCACTAAGTAGTTTCAAAACACTCTCAACTTGCTCACCACGAACCCGTAAAGTAGCAGCAATTTCTTTAATAATTTCTTGATTCATCTTTACACTTCTTTCTTATTTTTTTAGTTCCTTTTCATTATATCAAAAATAAAAATAAATAAATCATAATTTACTAACAATAAATTTTTAACCGTACAAACAATACTTATTTAGAACAATTATCAAAGTAAAAATAGAAACTAGGAAAAATTTTTTAATCAACCAAAAATTATCTTCTTGATTTCTTTTCTTTTTCCATACTATTCCCATTAGTATAAGTATCCTGAATAATACTAAATTTTGGAATGTCTAATGTTTCACATTTCTTTTCTCTTTCTTTTATTTGTTTCCTATATTTAGAAATGGGAATAACTACAATAGGAATATTTAATCTTTTTGCCTCTTGTAGATGTCTCTCTTCTATTGTATCAAATACTACTAAATAGTTAGGACGCCTAGTATAAAAATTTTTTAATTCACTATCCACTCTTTTATTCACCATTTGAATTTCACTATATCCCTTAGAATAACTAATTTCTTCTGGCATCATAATTCGATTAACAAAACTAGTAGTAAAAGAATTTGTATTAAAATTCCCTGAAGACGCTATATCATTCTCAAATACATGCATAATTTCATCAAGTGAAAAATCACTATAACCATAAATGAATTTCTTATGATTAAATACTTCCATATTATAAGGAGAAATTAAACTATAACAATATCTTCTAACAATATCAGTACTTTTGTATTCATCCCTACAATTCACTAACATAAAAAAGTCTTGTCCATCCAATTCATAAATAGGGACTTTTTCTTTTAAACTTTTTTGATAGCAAAATAAGTTTCCCTTCCTTTTTATCTTAAATAAACTTTCTTTCATTTTTTGATAAGAATATTTTCTTACTTTATACCAATCTTGATAAAATAATAAGGCCATATTTTTTCCTTTTAATCCATTATATAATTTGATTTTATCAGAATTAGATAAGGCATCAATATCTAGAATTTTTTGATAGAAATCTATTTTTTCTTTACTTAAAATTTTTTCTTTATCCTGAAGTTGTTTATGAAATCTAAGAATTTCTTTAATATTAATCCATACATTATAAATACTATCTTTAAATAATCCATCAACAACAATTTCACTAATTTTTTCCTTAGTATTTTTTAATAAATAGTAATAAGCTTCCTCAACTCCATCTTGATGATAAATACAATCCGATAACTTTAGAATCATATTTCTATCAACAAAATAATGATAATCTTTATATTTTTTCAAACTATCAATATCTTTATTTTTGACAAATTCTAATAATTTTTCATATTATAAAAATAATCCAGTTTTCTCATGATAACTTCTTAATAGTTCATCATAATATTGATCAACTTTTTGTTCTAAATAAAGAGTAGGGCATAAGTCTTGGATGAAATTAATATTTTTACGAAATTCTAGTAAACTAGTACTTTTAATTTCGTCAAAAAAATCCTGACGGTAAATAATATTATTATTTTCTTCAATAGCTTTTTTTATTTGTTTTTCGTGCATTAACATTCTCCTTTTTTTCCAATTTCATATCGGCAAATATAATTTTATCATTACCATATTTATCTCTTATTTTGTCAATTGCTTCTTGTAATTTATCATTATTTTCATGACAATTTTCATCTCTATTTATATTATTTTCAAATAAAGATAATTGTCTGTCATGCCCATTAGAAAAATTTCCAACTCCAACACATAATCCCCTAATAAGATTATCTTTATCCCACAAAAAATCAAATAATTGTGTAGCAATATGAAAAATATCCATATCATTATAAATAGCATTTTCTAAATTCTTTTGTTTGCTAACTTTAACAAAATTATTATACTTAATCCAAATACTTACATTTTTAGCATAAACTTTCTTTTGTCGAAGCTTTCTTCCTACCTCCATAGAAAGCTGTCTAAGTACTTTTAAACATTCCTCACGATTACGATAATCATAGGGTAAAACAGTAGAACAAGAAATACTTTTAGCCTCTCTTTCTTGATAATTAACTTCACTATTATCTATACCATTAGCAAACTCCCACATTAATTTACCATGACTTTTAAATCTCTTTACTAGTCTATTTACATCATAACAAGCAAGTTCACCAATTGTTTCAATTCCCATTTCTCGGAGAGCTTTAGCACTAGACTTTCCCAACATAAACAAATCATCAATAGGAAGAATCCACATCTTTGTGGAAATCTCTTCATCAAATAAAGTATGCACTCGATTGGGCTTTTCAAAATCAGAAGCCATCTTAGCCTCTAATTTATTATTACCAACCCCCACATTAACCGTAAAACCAAATAATCGATAAATATCATCTTTGATTTGGTAAGCAACTTTAACAGGATCTCCAAATAAATTTTTAGAGGCAGTATAATCTAAAAAACACTCATCAATTGAATACCTTTCAATAACATTAGTATACCGTAATAAGTACTGATACATTAAATCTGAATATTTTCGAAATACTTTAAAATCTCCAGCATATACTTCTAAATACGGACATTTCTTCCTAGCACTATATAAAGTATCAGCAGTTTTAACCCCACACTTTTTACATAAATCACTTTTAGCCGTAACAATTCCTCGCCTTGCTGCTTCATCTCCACCAATCACAGCGTAGCGTTTGCGAATATCCACCTTTTCACCATTTTTTAGCCTCTCTACAGCTGTCCAAGATAAAAAAGCATTATTTACATCAATATGAAAGATAATTCTCTTCATTAGTACCACCCCAATATCCAGCTTTATTATAACATATCTTAAACTAAACGGTAAACATTTGTTCGTATAGAAATAAAATACTTAAATCTATTCTTTATTTATATAAATATTCTTTCAAAAAAATAACATATCTCCTATATTTGCATTATATCAAAAAAATTCACTTATCCATTACTTAACTAATAATACAATATAATTTACATTTTATTGTAAATAAGAAATTGACTATTCCTGACTTTTCTATTGTAAAGTAACAACGATTTTATAGAAGTCATGATTTTTTTATGTTACACTTGATATGAAGAGTAATATCTTCATTTAATAAGGATATAAAGAATTTATAATATAAAATAAATAAAGAAAGGAAAAAAATAATATGGATAGTACTGAAGAAAAGGCACTAAAAATATTAAGTATTTTAAGTGAAAATAATCATGAATCTTACATAGTAGGTGGCTTTGTGAGAGATAAATTATTAGGAATTAAAAGCAATGATATAGATATTTGTACCAGTGCTACACCAAAAGAAATAATGGAAATATTTCCCAATACATCAAGTCCAAACTATGGCTCAATTAATATTATTTATAAAAATACTAATTTTGATATTACTACTTTCAGAAAAGAAATCAAATATCAAGATAATCGCCTACCCGTAAAAATAAAATACATCAAAAATATCAAAAAAGATTTATTAAGAAGAGATTTCACAATAAATACTTTTTGTATAGATAAGGAAGGAAAGATGAAGGATTACCTAAAAGTAATGCCTGATTTAGAAAATAAATTAATCAAAACAGTAGGTAATCCAAGATATCGTTTAAAAGAAGATTCCTTAAGAATTTTAAGAGCAATTCGTTTTGCAACGACCCTAAATTTTAATATAGAAACAAAAACAAAACATTATTTAAAAGAATATGCTTATCTTTTAAAAAAATTATCTTATCAAAGAAAAAAGCAAGAATTAGATAAAATATTAATGAGCCCTAATCGAAAAAGAGGTGTAGAATTATTAATTGACTTATCTATTGCAGATGCTCTAAAATTAAAAAATTTAAATAAAATAACATTATGTGATGATTTAATTGGCATTTGGGCACAATTAGATGTTGATGATATTTATCCATTTACGAAAGTAGAAAAAGAACAAATGAAAGAAATTAGAGTTCTTTTAAAAAAAGATATCAATGATAAATATAACTTATATCAATATGGATTATATATTTCAACAGTAGTCTATCAAATCAAAGAAAAAGATATCTCTCAATTAAATAAAATCTATCATGACTTACCAATCCAAAGTAAAAAAGATATTCAAATAAATGGTCAAGATATTTCTAATTTATTAAACTTAAGACCAGGAATATATATTAAAGAAATCATGAATGATATAGAGAAAAAAATTATTAATAATGAATTAAATAACACAAAAGAGGATTTAACAAACTATATTGAAAGACATTATAGAAAACAAAGTAAATAAATCCTCTTTTTCTATCTATTATTTTCCATAAAAACATCATAAAAAAGACTTAACAAAATAAGAAAAGTAAGTTATAATCTTTAACAAGAAAGGGAATGATACCATGAAAAAAGTCCTTCGAAGTATTTTAATTATTGTAATTATTTTAATAATAGGTATCTTATATATATCTTATATTACGAATCATAATCAAGATGAATTAAATAACATCACTCAAAATATCAAAGATAATTATTCCGTTAAAGATGAAATTACTTACTCAAATCGATACGGAAATTATTATATTTTTACTACTGAAAGTGATGTATATGTTTTAAATAATGAATATCAAAAAGTTTATCAAAAAGAAATCAGCAGCTTAGCTACCAATGAAGAAAATCTTCCCATTATCTATAAAACAAATAAATTGATGTATGAAAAAACAATTCGTAAAAAAGATAAAATTACTTATGAATACTATGATGCCTTAACCAATCAATTAATCAAAGAAACTACGTTAGAGAGAAAATAACATGAATGAAGTAGTAACCGACATTTTAAAAGAGCAACCAATAGTTATTCCTAAGGTACTATTAAAATATTATACAAAATTAAATATTACTGAAGAAGAATTTATCATCTTAATTTGTATCATGAACAAAGGAAATAAAATTGTTTATGACCCAGGATTTTTCACTGAAGAAATAGGAATGAAACCTTATAGGGCAATGCAAATTCTAAATGATTTATCTGAAAAAGCTATAATAGAAATCAAATTAGAAAATAACCCTTCTGGTAAAAAAGAAGAATATATCTATTTAGATCTTCTTTACAATAAATTATTTAATATTATTATTGATAAAAATCACGAAGAAACTATCAATACTGACCTATTTACTTTATTTGAAACAGAATTAGGAAGAACTATTTCTCCAATGGAAGTAGAAATCATCAAAGAATGGCTTCATGATGGAAATAGTGAAGAACTAATCAAAGAAGCATTGAAAGAAGCAATCTATAACAATGCTAGAAACTTAAAATATATTGACAGAATTCTATTCAATTGGCGGACTAAAGGAATTAAAAGCAAAAAAGATATTTTAGAAGAAAAGAAAAATTATCGAAAAACCATTAAACCAAAAGAACCAATTTATGATTATAATTGGTTGGAGGATGAATAATGACACAAAAAGAAAAAATAAATCGTATCTCAAATTATATGAATAACTTATTTCCTAATGCACATTGTGAACTAGAATATAATAAAGATTACGAGTTATTAATAGCAATTGTCTTAAGTGCACAAACAACCGATAAAAGAGTTAATATGGTAACAAAAATATTATTTTCAAAGTATCCAACTTTAGAAGAATTAGCAGAAGCAAAAACAGAGGACATTGAGAAAATTATTAAACCAATAGGCACCTTTAAAAAGAAAAGCATTTTTGTCAAAGAAATTGCCACGCGATTAGTAAAGGAACAAAATGGAATTGTTCCCAATAATCGAGAGTATTTAGAAACATTAAGTGGAGTAGGAAGAAAAACAACTAACGTCTTCTTATCAGAATATTATCATGTTCCCTCTATTGCTGTAGATACGCACGTAGAAAGAGTTTCTAAAAGATTAGGATTAGCAAAAAAAACAGATACAGTAAAAGAAGTAGAAGAGTCACTAATGAAAAAAATTCCCAAAAAAAATTGGATTAAAACTCATCATCAATTTATTTTCTTTGGAAGATATCATTGTAAAGCAATAAAACCAAGTTGCAGTAATTGTCAATTAAAAGATATTTGTAGTCATCATCAAGAAAAAAAGAAATAATTTACTTTTTTTGTGGAAAACAGTTTAAAAAAACTTCTTTGATTCATAATAAGAATGAAAGGAGTTTTTTTATGGAAAATAAAATTTATAATGAAGTACCTACAATAATTACAGGAAAAGATTTAGATTATCTAAGTGATATGTTTAATTGGAATTATAGTGCATTAAAAAAAATGAATATTGCTGTAAACCAAGTTAAAAATGAAGAAATAAAAGAAACACTAACAAAAGGCTATAATCTTTTTAAAAACAATTTAAACTTAATATTATCTCTATTAAATGAAGGAGGTACCAATGAATAATAACAAAATAACAAATCCTAAAACAGAAGTACCAGTAGGAATCGAGATGAATGAAAAAGACTATTTAACATGTCTATTAGGAATATTAAAAGAATTAGAAAAAAATTATTCTATTGCCTTAACAGAAGCAAGTAATGAACATCTATACCAAAGCTATTTAAGTACTTTCAAAGAAATAGCAAATCTTCAAAGAGAAACTTATGAATTAATGTTTAAAAATGGTTGGTATTCTCTAGAAAAAGTAGACAATACAAAACGAAATGAAAAATATCAAACATTAACACAAGAATATCAAGATTTAAAAATAAATTAAACAAAAAATACTTCTTAAAAAATTCCCTATATATTAGGAAAATCTAAAGAAGTATTTTATTTTTTTTGCTTTTGAAATTATTGTTTATTTGTAATATAAATACCTTTTGTATAATGTGATGTCAATTGAATAAAAAAGAAATTCTATCTAAACAATATCATAAAAAATATGATAAAATTAATAAAAGAAGGAGGAGTTATCCATGAAATATCAAAATGGTGAAGATTTCTTAAATCATCTAAATAAAAATATGCACAATGAAGATATTGTTATGCATACGGCAAGTAAAAGTGATACTCCAGAAGAAAAAATAAAAAAGTATATGGAAAGGTTAGAAAAAAGTCACAATAAAGCAAAAGATAATAAACATAAAATGAATATTTTAAAACAATTTTATTATAACAAATATGTCATAAAAACTCTTCCAGAATCATACATAAATTTACAGAAAAAAATTGCTCATGAACAAGGTTATGGAAATATAGATATAACGAAAGAAATGAAACAAGAAATGTTATTTCAAATCCAAACAGAACAAAAAAACTCATTAAATAGATGGATAGAATATTTTTGTAGTGATGATGCTATGTATCCTATGTGGTTTAAAAATTATGCTTTTGAGGGAATGCTAAAACTAGGCGTTTTTGATAAAGAAAAAAAAGAATTTCTAAAAAGAACAAAAAATACATCAGCTCCATATATAGATTTAAATAGAGAAGTATTAGCCAAAGTATATGATGTTTTAATACATCAAATTGGGGAAAATAAATTATCAAATTTAGAAGAACAAGCATTAGCAAATGGAGAAAGTTTTAAAAAATTATATACCTATTTTTTAAAAAAAGTAATTGAACAAGACAAATCACAAGAGACAGAAGGAATATGGATAAAATATGAACAGGGAAGTGACTATCATCCTCTTTTAGAATCTTTACAAGGAAAAAATACTGGATGGTGTACAGCAGGAGAAACAGTTGCAAGAGAGCAATTAGAAAATGGTGACTTTTATGTTTATTATACAAAAGATAAAAATAACGAGTATAAAAATCCTAGAATTGCTATTCGAATGGATGGAAAAACAACAATTGGAGAAATAAGAGGAATAGCAAAAGATCAAAATTTAGAACCTCATATGGGAAAAATATTAGATGAAAAATTAAACGAGTTTCCAGATAAAAAATACTATCAAAAAAAGGTAAAGGACATGAAATATCTTACAATATTAGAAAAAAAACAAGAAGAAGGCTTAGAATTTTCTTTTGATGATTTAATTTTTTTATACCAAATTAATGATAAAATTGATGGATTTGGCTGGGAATCAGATCCTAGAATTATGGAGATTATACAAAAAAGAAATGCAAAAAAAGATTTATCTTTTATTTTAAAAGTACCAGAAAATGAAATTGCAATAAAGTTAAATGATTTTGAAGAAAATAAAAATGTTAGATTTTTTTGTGGTGACTTAAATTGGACTGAAGATAAAGTACCATCATATTTTTCAAAATTACAAGTCATTTTGGGCAATGCAGATTTCAGAAACCTAACAGATTCATTAGGCTTAGAATCATTACAAAGTATAAAAGGAAATGCACTTTTTCGCAGACTAACAAATGCAGAAGGATTAAGTTCATTACAAAACATAGCAGGGGATGCATATTTTTATAGATTAACCAGTTCCAAAGGCTTAAAATCATTAAAGAATATAGAAGGTGATGCATATTTTTCTAGTCTAACCAGTGCCAAAGGCTTAGAATCATTACAGAATATAAAAGGTGATGCATATTTTTCTAGTCTAACCAGTTCCAAAGGCTTAGAATTATTACAGAATATAGAAGGTGATGCGAATTTTAATAGATTAACGAGTGCCGAAGGACTAACTTCATTACAAAAAATAGCTGGAGATGCAAACTTTGATGAAATAACATATGCCAAAGGCTTAGAATCATTACAGAATGTTGGAGGAAATGCATATTTTCATAGATTAACGAGTGCCGAAGGACTAACTTCATTACAACAAATAGCTGGAAATGCAAACTTTGATAAAATAACATATGCCAAAGGCCTAGAATCATTACAGAATATTGGAGGACATGCATTTTTTTATAGTTTAATTAAAGCTGAAGGATTAGATTCACTACAACATATAGGAAAAAATGCATACTTTCCTAGCTTGATTAATGCAATTGGATTAGATTCACTACAAATCATAGAAGGAGCAGCAACTTTTTTTAGGTTAAAATCTTCTTTAGGATT
>JAQXQC010000076.1 GCA_029100965.1 Bacilli bacterium
ATGGAAGAAAACTAAAAATTAGATTGTTTTTTTTCTTAAGTTTTGCTATACTTAAAATAGGAGGAGAATAAGATGGGAAAACAGAGAAAAAAAGAAGAATTAAATATTCCTATTATGGTTCTTTGTATTGTAGGAACTGTACTAACTGTATTTGGAATATTACTTTTAAAAACAGAAAATTTTAAATTAAAAGTCTTAAGTGCAGAAGGAACCGTAACGGGAGTAACCATTGCCAAAACAGCAGATGGAGATGTAGAAAGAAGGGCAGTGAATTTATCTTATATTGCCAATAATAATAATTATAATGCTACTATTAATAATTATGAAAAGGATATTAATATAGGAGATAAAATGACTTTGTATTATGACATACTATCTCCAGAGTCAGTAGGAAATAAAAGAAGTGGATATATTGGATATATTGCTACTATTTTAGGAATTATTCTAGTTCTTAAGACAGGACCTCAATTTATAAGAATTATTAAAGATAATTATTTATCATGAGAAAAAGAGAGAAACTCTTTTTTTTTATAGTCTTTTATAGTATAATAAAAGCACATAAAAAAAGAAAAGAGGAGATAAGATGCCAAAAAATAAAGCAATTACTAGTAGAGATATCGATTTTGCCAAATGGTATACAGACGTTGTTAGAGCAGCTCACTTAGCAGATTATTCATCAGTAAAAGGATGTATAGTAATCGAACCAAACGGATATGCAATATGGGAGAAAATGCAATCTATATTAGATAAAGAATTTAAAAAATTAGGACACATTAACTGTCAAATGCCCCTACTTATTCCAGAAAACTTACTAAAAAAGGAAAGTGATTTAGTAAATGGCTTTGCACCAGAAGTTGCTTGGGTAACAGAAGGAGGACAAAAGAAACTAGAAGAAAGATTATGTATAAGACCAACTAGTGAAACATTATTTTGTGACTATTATGCAACACATATATCTTCTCATCGAGATTTACCAAAACTATATAATCAGTGGTGTAATGTATTAAGATGGGAGAAAGAAACAAGACCATTTTTAAGAAGTCGTGAATTTTTATGGCAAGAAGGACATACGATTCATTCTACAAAAGAAGAAGCAGAAGAAGAAACAGCAAAAATGATGGATGTTTATCATTGGTTCCATAATGAAATTTTAGCGATTCCTTCCATAAAAGGAAAAAAAACAGAAAAAGAAAAATTTGCAGGAGCAGAATATACTTTAACCAACGAAGCCTTAATGTATAATGGCGTTGCTCTACAATCAGGAACTAGCCATTATTTCGGACAAAAATTTACCAAAGCATATAATGTTAAATTTACCAACAAAGAAAACAAAGAGGAATATCCTTACCAAACCTCTTGGGGAACAACAACAAGAATGATAGGTGGACTAATTATGGTTCATTCTGATGATTATGGATTAGTTTTACCACCAAGAATTGCACCGAAACAAGTGGTAATTATTCCTATTGGAAAAAGTGAAAAAGTGGCAAACTTAGCATTAGAAATTCAAGAAAAATTACAACAAAACGATATTATAACTTATATCGATAATACGGAAAAATCTCCTGGATTCAAATTTGCAGAAGCAGAAGTAAATGGAATCCCTATTCGTATTGAAATAGGGGAGAGAGACTTAGAAAATAATCAAATCACATTTGCAAGAAGAGATACAAGAGAAAAATTAACATAAAACTTATACGAAATGGATATCGTTAAATATACAAAAACTCTATTAGAAACAATCCAAAATGATATGTATAAAAAAGCATTAGAAAGAAGAAAAAATTTAACTTTTGAAGCGCATAACTTAAAAGATATCGAAAATATTCTAAATACACAACCAGGTTTTATTAAAGCCATGTGGTGTGGTGAAGAGAAATGTGAAGAAAAAATCAAAGAAATAAAGGGCTGTAAATCTAGATGTATCATGGAAGAAGAAAAACCTATTGATGAAGTTTGTGTATGCTGTGGTAAACCAGCTAAACATCTTGTTATCTGGGGAATCCAATATTAATGAAAACAGCAAAATTTATTTTAAAAAAAATCATTATTGTTGAAACTATGCTAATTATCCTCACTTTAGCAATACAATTATTTTCTATTAATATCCCTAGTATATTAAATATATTAATTACTTGCTTAAATTATCTAACACCAATTTCTTTAATATCACTAATTCTCTATATTATTCTTAGTCTTCTTACTTCAACTTTAATAGAAGTAGCCCTAGGAATTGTTCTAGGTGGAATAATTTTATATTACTTATTTACAAATATTTTATAAAGAAGGTCATAATATGAAAGAACAAATAGAAAACTTAATGCAAGAAGCAGAAATGAATTTAAAAGATATTTACTACAAATATGACAAAATAGAAGAAGAAAATTCTATAAAAGTATTAAAAGCATTTAAAGAAAATAATGTTAATGAAACTTGTTTTAATATGACAACAGGATATGGGTATAGTGATTTAGGAAGAGATACCATTGAAAAAGTATATTCTGATATTTTCAAAAGCGAAGATTCTTTAGTCAGAAGCCAATTTATTTCAGGTACTCACGCCTTAACGACAGCATTATTTGCTTGCCTAAGACCAGGAGATACTTTGTTATCTATAACAGGAAAACCATACGATACCCTAGAAGAGGTAATAGGAATTCAAGAAAATGATAGTTCTTTAAAATCTTATGGAATAAACTATCAGCAAATTGATTTAATCGATAATCATTTCAATATTCCAGAAATTAAAAAAGTACTGAAAGAGAAAAAAATAAAATTAATTGAAATTCAAAGAAGTAAAGGATATTCCACTAGAAAAAGTATTTTAATTGAAGATTTAGAAGAAGGAATTAAACAAATTAGAGAAGTTGATCAAGAAGTCATTATTATGGTCGATAATTGTTATTGTGAATTTGTTGATACCAAAGAACCAATTGAAGTAGGAGCAGACTTAACAGTAGGATCATTAATCAAAAATTTAGGAGCAGGAATGGCATCAAACGGAGCTTATATTACAGGAAGAAAAGATTTAATTAAATTATGTGCTGAAAGATTAAATGTACCAGGAGAGGGAAGAGAAGTAGGACCATCTTTAGGACTAAATAAACAATTTTTACTAGGATTATATTTAGCACCATCAGTTGTAAATTCAGCAATAAAAACAGCCATTTTAACAAGCTATCTACTAGAAAAAATAGGTTATGAAACAGAGCCAAAATATCAAGAAAAAAGAGCCGATATTGTTCAAAATATTATTTTTCACGATAAAGAAAAATTAATTGCCTACTGCCAAGAAATTCAAGCATCAAGTCCAATAGATGCTAATGTAAAACCAATTCCTTGGGATATGCCAGGATATCAAGATCAAGTGATTATGGCAGCAGGAACATTTACTCAAGGTTCATCGATTGAATTATCTTGTGATGGTCCATTAAGAGAGCCATACATCGCTTATCAGCAAGGTTCTCTAACTTATAACTATGGAAAGATTGCGATTAAAAACGCAATAATGGCTTTAATAGATAAAACATAGTTTATTATCTGCTAAGAGAATAAATTACTTCTATGTTAAAAACAAACTATCTATTTCATTTTATGCTATAATGCATATATATTTATTTGTTGACCTATAATGTGACAGGATAGGAAATTAAAACAAATCGGGGACAATCCCGTTATCAAAAAAAGAGCACAATAAGTGAAATAAAGTGGCACCGCGGGAGAAATCTCGTCTTTATCTTTATTTCTTTTGTGCGCTTTTTATTAGAAAGAAGGAAAATAATGAAAACAATAGAAAACAATACCATTACTAAAGAAAATATTGGACAAACCCTAGAATTATATGGCTGGGTTCAAAAGAAAAGAGACCTAGGAGGAGTCATATTCATCGATTTAAGAGATAGAAGTGGAATTATTCAATTAACCATTCGTCCAGAAAATAAGGCATACGAAATCGCAAGTCGTTTAAAAAATGAATATGTCATTAAAGTAATTGGTACAGTTCAAAAAAGAGAAAAAGTTAACCCTAATATCAAAACAGGAGAAATAGAAATCGATATTCAAGAATTAGAGATAATTAATACTTCTATAGAAACTCCTTTTGAAATTAAAGATGACACCAATGCCCTAGAAGATACTAGATTAAAATATCGTTACTTAGATTTAAGAAGACAAAGCTTGAAAGATAAAATAATAACAAGAGCAAAAATTACAAGATGTATTAGAAATTTTTTGGATACGGAAGGATTTATTGATATAGAAACTCCAGTTTTATGTCGTTCAACTCCAGAAGGAGCAAGAGACTACTTAGTCCCTAGTCGTATCAATAAAGGAAACTTTTATGCCTTACCACAATCTCCTCAAATTTTAAAACAATTATTGATGGTAAGTGGCTTTGAAAAATATTATCAAATTGCGAAATGTTTCCGTGATGAAGATTTAAGAGCAGATCGTCAACCAGAATTTACTCAAGTTGATGTTGAACTAAGCTTCGTTGATGAATTTGATGTCATGAATGTAATTGAAAAATTAATTGCAAAAGTATTTAAAGAAATGAAACAAGTAGAAATCAAATTACCATTAAAAAGAATGAAATACAATGATGCAATAAAAAATTATGGTAGTGATAAACCAGATCTAAGATATGAAATGCCAATTCAAGAAATTACTTCTATTTTTAATAATACTTCCATAGAATTCTTAAAAAAAGTAATCGAAGAAAAAGGAATCATTAATGCTTTAGTATTAAAAAATAAAGCCGATAAATATTCAAGAAAAGAAATTGATAAATTAACAGACTTCGTAAAAACTTATAAAGCAACTGGTCTTGCTTACATTAAAGTAGAAGATACTTTATCAGGAAGCATTGTTAAAAACTTAAACGAAGAAGAAATCAGTACTTTAAAAAGTCAATTAAATTTAGAAAAGAATGATATTGTATTTATCATTAGCGGAGTATACAACATAGTAAAAACAAGCTTAGGTGCTCTTAGATGTAAATTAGCAAAAGATAATCAAATGATTAACAATAAAGAATATCAAATGTTATTTATAACAGACTTCCCAGTATTTGAATATAGTGAACAAGAAAATAGATATGTAGCTTGTCATCATCCATTTACTGCACCAAAAGATGAAGATATTGATAAATTACTAACAGACAAAGCCAATTGCTACGCTAAGGCATATGATATTGTTATCAATGGCTATGAAGCAGGAGGAGGCTCAATTCGTATTCATAATCAAGATACCCAAAAAATGATGTTTGAAGCACTAGGCTTTACTGATGAAGAAGCCAAAGAAAAATTTGGATTTCTAATGGAAGCATTCAAATATGGAACACCACCACACGGAGGATTTGCTTTAGGATTAGATAGATTAACTATGTTACTCACTGAAACAGATAATATTCGTGATGTTATCGCTTTCCCTAAAACAGCAAGTGCCTCATGTCTATTAACAGAAGCTCCAAATGTTGTATCAGAAAAACAATTAGAAGAATTAGGGTTACAGTTGAAAGAAGAAAAGAAAAATGAAAACTAATTTAGAAGTGGCAATTATATTCAAGAAAAAAAGATTAGCCAATGGAATTTTAAACTATATTCCTCATCATGTTGTTGTTGGAAGAAAAGATGAAACAACAGAAGAATTCATTACAATAAGTGGAAAAAAGTATAATTACATGTTAGATTTAGAACAAAACTATGGTTATGGACTTCGACAAAAGATTGTTATCCCAAAAGAAGATCAAAAATTAATCAAAGCATCTCCCAAAGAATACATCAAAAATTATGCCTTAGGATACTTTGAAGTCATAAAAAATTTTAAATATTTATTTTCCATTCCTGAAATTGGAGATTATGATAATGTAGCACTATATTGCTTTACACCTCATAATCCTAATCCCTATTATACAGTAGATGCAGATTTACCATTAGCAAAAAAGATTTTAAAAAGAGAAGAATTATTTGATGCCGAAAAGGTAGTAACAGAATTAAAAAGTAAAATTATTGGACAAGATAAAGCAATTGATGATATTGTTTCTATCCTATGGCAAAATTCTAGAAGTGAAAGAAAAAACAATATCTTACTAATTGGCCCAACAGGAGTAGGAAAAACAGAAATCATTAGAAATATCACAAAAAGCTTAAATATTCCTACTGTCATTACTGATGCAACATCCCTAACAGCATCAGGATATTTAGGAGGAAATGTTCAAGATATCTTAGTTCAACTCATTCAAAATGCTAATAACGATATTGCAAAAGCAAGTAGAGGAATTATTTTCATTGATGAAATTGATAAAAAAGCAAGCACAACAATTGAAGCAAATGCTCAAATTGGAACAGCATCTATCCAAGATGAACTCTTAAAACTTTTAGAAGATGGAGAATACAGAATTAATTTAGGAGACAATTTATTTCCAAATTATATTACCATAAATACCAAGAATATTACAGTAATAGCAACAGGTGCATTTACAGGATTACGAAAGAAAACACGAGAAAAGAAAAAAACAATAGGATTTAATCAAATAGAAGAAAAATCAGCAAAACAAGAGCCAATTACAACAGAAGACTTATATCAATATGGAATCAAAAAAGAATTAATTGGTAGACTTCCTAACATCATTGAACTAAACCCATTAACAGAAGAAAATCTTATTCAAATCTTAAAAAATCCCCATAATCAAACCATTCAATCCAAAATCCAAATATTAAATGATTTAAAAATAAAACTCCAAATTGAAGAAGAAGTTTATCAAGATTTAGCCAAAGAAGCTATAAAAAATGATACAGGAGCAAGAGCCTTAATTGGTTGTGTGGATAATCTATTCAAAGAACCATTTGCCAAAATAAGTCAAGAACCAACATCATACTCTAGTTTAACCTTAAAGAAAAAAACACATGAAAATCCTAAAGGATATATTCTAGAAAAAAAGAAAACAATCTAGCATATATTTCTTTTTCATGTATATTTAAAAGAAATCCTCATAAGATGAAATGAGGTGAAAAACATGAATAAAGAATTACCCAAAATGTATCATAATAAAATAAATAAAACAGTAAATAGTATTCAAAAAGTTTATAGTAGTATAGAAAACCATGAAAAAGAATATTTAAGAAATAATAAGTACTCTAATATTTCTCTTGATCAAAAGATAGATAAAATTTTTCAAGAAAAAGACTTTGTATATAAAGCAGATGTTGAAATCATAACCGATACAGATACTATAAAAAAAAGAATAGTTGCTAGAAACAAAAATAATCTTATCACAATCGATAATGAATACATCCCAATATCTATTATCAGAGATATATACAAAGTATAAATAGAATAAAGTATTATAGAAATGGACGTGAAAAAAATGAAAGAAACATTCCAAGAATTTTTAAAAAACTTAACCAAACAAAAAATTGCCATCATTGGAGCAGGAGTCAGCAATATCCCCTTAATCCAAAAACTAGCTTCCTTAAATTGTGACCTTACCTTATTTGATCAAAAAGAAGAAAGGAAATTAAATGAGGAAATTCAAAAACTTATTCAAGAAAATAAATTAAAAGCTTCTTTGGGAGAAAAATACTTAGAAAGACTAAACAACTTTGATATCATCTTCAGAAGTCCAAGCTTTCTACCTAATAATCCTTATCTAATCAAAGAAAAGAGTAGGGGGGCTATTATTACTAGTGAAATCGAAGAAGTCATTCGCTATGCCCCATGTAAAACAATAGGAATTACGGGTAGTAAAGGTAAAACAACAACAACAACTATCATTACCCATATATTAAAAGAATTAGGTTATCATGTCTTTACCGGAGGAAACATAGGTACACCTCTCTTTAATCCAATTGAAAACATGAAAAAAGAAGATATTGTTGTTCTAGAATTATCTAGTTTTCAATTAATGGAAATGCCAGTTTCACCTGATATTGCAGTAATTACCAATATCTCTCCCGATCATTTAGATGTACATGGAAGCTACGAAGAATATATTAATGCCAAAAAATATATCTTTAAAAATCAAAGTATAAACAATAAATTAGTTTTAAATCATGATGATGAAATCGTCAAAAACTTTTCAAAAGAGGCAAAAAGTCAAGTATCTTTCTTTGGCAATCAAAAAATAAAAGATGGTTTTTATTTAAAAGAAGACAAAATCTACTATAACGAAGAAGAAGTAATAGATACCAATACCTTAATGTTAAAAGGAAAACACAACTACTTAAACATTTGTGCTGCCTTAAATGCCACTAAAGAATTTTTACCAAACTTAAATCAAATCGAAACTCTAGTAAAAAGCATCAAAAGTGTACCACATAGACTAGAATTTGTAAGAGAAATAAATGGGGTAAAATGGTATAACGACTCTGCTAGCACAACACCAGATAAATGCCTAGGAGGGCTATATGCTTTCTCTGAAAAAATTGTCTTAATCGCTGGAGGAAGTGACAAAAACATTCCTTATACCCCACTAGCCAAACCAATTTTAGAGAAAGTTTCTAAATTAGTATTATTCGGTCAAACTAAAAACAAAATCTATGATGCCGTAATGGAAGAAAAAAAGAAACAAGGAAACAACACTTTACAAATCTATGTTCTAGATGATTTAGAAAGTGCCATTGATATCGCAAATAGAGTAGCAACTGACGGAGAAGTCGTATTGTTTTCCCCAGCAAGCGCTAGTTTTGATATGTTTAAAAATGCTTATCAAAGAGGGGATATTTTCAAAAAAATAGTAAATGATATAAACGAATAGAATCTCTATTTTTTTCTTGACAAAAAACCCTTTTTATAGTAAAATTTTGAAATAGTTGAGGAGGAATACATAATGAAAAATAGTGAAAAAGTATATTTAACCGATCAAGGTTTTTTAGAATTAGAAACAGAATTAAATGATTTAAAAAATGTCAAAAGACCTGCTGTCATTAAAGCATTAAAAGAAGCAAGAGCATTAGGAGATTTATCTGAAAATGCCGATTATGATGCAGCAAGAAATGAGCAAGCACAAGTAGAAGGAAGAATTCAAGAATTAGAAAAAATCATGGAAAACGCTCACATCATTGAAAAGAATTCAACAGATGCTGTATGTCTTGGATCTACTGTAAAAATTGAATATATTGAAGAAGATGATGATGACACAGAAGAATACATGATAGTAGGATCAAAAGAGGCTGATCCATCAAATAATAAGATTTCAAACGAATCTCCACTAGCCAAAGCCATCATGAACGCTAAAGCAGGAGACATTCGTGCAGTAGAAAGCCCAAATGGAACATATAATGTTAAAATTGTAGAAATATTATAAAAATACTTAGGAGGAAAAAATGAAAAAAGTAGTAAATTACAAAGCACAAAAAGAAGATTGGGAAAAAGCAAAAGATCAAGCTTTCAAAAAAATTAGTCCAAAATACAAAGTAGATGGATTTCGTAAAGGAAAAGCACCAAGAAATATCTTCGAAAGAAACTTCCCTGGTCAAATCGTAATGGAAGCAGCAGATATCCTAATTGATCAAGAATATAAAAGAATTCTAACAGAAGGAAAAATCTTACCAATTTTAGAACCAAAAATTGATGTAGTAAAAGTAAATGACGATGAATTAGAAGTAAATTTCTCTTTCATTCTAGAACCATCAGTAACTTTAGGAGAATACAAAAATTTAGGTGTGAAAAAAGAAACTGTTAAAGTATCTAAAGAAGAAGTACAACAAAAAATTGATGAATTATTAAAAAGTTACACTGAACTAGTTATCAAAGAAGAAGGTGCAGCAGAAAACGGCGACGTTGCTGTTATCGACTTTGAAGGATTTAAAGATGGCGTTGCTTTTGAAGGAGGAAAAGGAGAAAACTATTCATTAGAAATCGGAAGTCACTCATTCATTCCTGGTTTTGAAGAAGGAATCATTGGAATGAAAAAAGGAGAAGAAAAAGATTTAACCCTAACTTTCCCAGAAGAATACCAAGAAAAATCTCTAGCAGGTAAAGAAGTTATCTTCAAAGTAAAAGTAAATGAAATCAAAACTAAAGAAGTACCAGAATTAGATAAAGATTTCTTCGAAGATTTAGGTATGGAAGATGTTAAAACTAAAGAAGACTTAGAAAAGAAAATGAAAGAAGAAATCAAAGCCCAAAAAGAAGAAGCAGCAGAAAAAAAATATGTAGATGCTCTATTAGAAAAAGCCGTAAGCAACATGGCTATCGAATTAGATGAAGAAATCATCGAAGCAGAGGCTGAAGCAATGTACAATGATTTCATGAGTCATATGTCTGCTCAAGGAATTACTGAAGAATTATACTTAAAATATGCTGGAACAACTAAAGAAGACATTGTTAATCATATGAAGAAAGAAGCAGAAGTTATACTTAAAAATAGTTACTTATTAAACGCAATCATCAAAGAAGAACAAATCGAAGCTGATGAAAAAGAAGCTTTAGATCAAATCAAAGATTTAGCACAAAAATACAACATGACAGAAGAAGATGTAAAATCTTCACTTGGTGGAGATGACGCTGTAAAATATGACATCAAAGTAAGAAAAGCAATCGACTTAATGAAATAAATAAACATACAAACTTAGGTATTGTCCTAAGTTTTTTGTTTGATAAAATAGATAAGTCTCTATCAGTATTTTTTGTAAACAAAGAATTAAAAATACCACGAATTACCATTTTTTCTGGTATACTTATATAAGCAAGAAAAGGTGAAGTAAAATGAAAATAAGTGAAATTGACAGAACAAAATTAGCCCCTATGATGAGGCACTATGTAGAATTAAAAGACAAATATCCTGATGTAATTCTCTTATATCGATTAGGAGACTTCTACGAAATGTTCTTTGAAGATGCAGAAGTTGTCTCACACGCATTAGAATTAACATTAACAGGAAGAAACGCAGGCCTAGAAGAAAGAGTCCCAATGTGTGGAGTTCCTCACCATGCAGTAGATATTTATGTAGACAAATTAATCAAACAAGGATTCAAAGTAGCCATTTGTGAACAATTAGAAGATCCAAAAACTGCAAAAGGAATCGTAAAAAGAGACGTTACTGAAGTCATCTCCTCAGGAACCATTATTAGTTCCAATAGCTTAGATGAAAAAACAAATAACTATATTGGTAGCATCTATGACTATGAATATTGCTATTCTATTGTTTATACCGATATCACAACAGGAGAACTATATGCTGAGATTATTCCTCACGACAACGATAAATTAATCAATGATATCTTGTCTTTTGGACTAAAAGAAGTAGTAGTCAATAAAGAAGTAGATACTAGTATTATTAATCTATTAAAAGAACAATACCACTTAACAGTAACCCTTGTAAATAACATTTTAGAAACAGATGAATATAAATTTTGCTACAAAGGAATAACTGATAGTCGCTATATCACTTCAATCAAACATTTATTATATTATTTAGTTATCAATCAAAAAAGAAGTTTAGGTCACCTACAAAAAGTCATCATCAATGAAACAGATAATTTTCTAAAGATGGATATTCATACAAAAAGAAACCTAGAATTAACAGAAAGCATACGCTTAAAAGACCGAAATTATTCCTTATTATGGCTTCTAGATAATACCAAAACAGCTATGGGAAGTAGAAAATTAAAGCAATGGATTGAAGCCCCACTAAAAGAAAAGAAACCCATAGAAAAAAGACATGAAGTAGTAAGCAAATTAATTGACGAATTTATTTTAACTGAAGACTTAAGAAAAAATCTATACGAAATCTATGACCTAGAAAGATTAAGTGGAAGAATAGCCTTAGGAAACGCTAATGGAAGAGATTTAATTCAATTAAAAAATTCCCTAAAAGTATTACCAATCATCGCTGAAATGCTAAAAGAAATCAAATTTTATAGTGAAATTAATCCTCTAACAGATTTATATGATCTCTTAGAAACATCTATCTATGAAGAACCTCCTGTTACCCTAAAAGAAGGATACTTAATAAAAAAAGGTTACTCTAGTGAATTAGATGAACTAAAAGAATTAAGAAGTGGGGGAAAAGACTTCATCAGCAAATTTGAATTAGAAGAAAAAGAGAGAACAGGAATTAAAAATCTAAAAATAGGATTTAACAAAGTATTTGGATACTATATTGAAATATCTAAAGGAAACTTAGGATTAATCAAAGAAGATATGGGATATATTAGAAAACAAACCCTAACCAATTGTGAACGCTTTATTACACCACTTTTAAAAGAAAAAGAAGATTTAATCTTAAGTGCTGAAGAAAAAATCATTAATCTAGAATATGAACTATTTATCGAGATTAGAGATAAAATAAAAAAATATATTCCCAAATTACAAAAAGTTGCGAAAACAATCAGTGAAATAGACGTTTTACAAAGTTTTGCCTTAGTAAGTGAAAGATATAACTACGTAAGACCAACTATAACATTAGATCATAGCCTAAAATTAATAGAATCAAGACATCCAGTTGTAGAAAGAGTAATTAAAGGAGAATACGTCCCTAATGATATTGTAATGGATAATGGTGTATATACACTATTAATTACAGGACCTAATATGGCCGGAAAAAGCACTTATATGAGACAATTAGGAATAATCGCTATTATGTCCCAAATAGGATGTTTTGTACCCGCAAAAGAAGCAAAAATGCCTATATTTGACCAGATATTCACAAGAATAGGTGCCAGTGATGATTTGGTCAGTGGAGAGTCCACTTTTATGGTAGAAATGATAGAAGCCACTCACGCCTTAAAAAATGCAACAAAAAATAGTCTAATTTTATTCGATGAATTGGGTAGGGGAACTGCTACTTACGACGGAATGAGCTTAGCACAAGCCATATTAGAATATGTAAACAATACCATCGGTTGTAAAACATTATTTTCAACCCATTACCACGAATTAACTAAACTAGAAAAAGAATTAAAACACTTAAAAAATAAACACGTATCAGCATCAGAGGACGGAGAAAACATTATCTTTCTACATAAAGTAAAAGATGGAAGTGTAGACAAAAGTTATGGTATTAACGTAGCAAAATTAGCAGGATTACCGAACGAAGTATTAACTAGAGCATACGAAATACTAGCAGCTTATGAAAATAACGATCCAAGTAAAAAAGAAATTACCATCCAAACAAGTTTACCATTAGAAGTAATTTCACAAAAAATATCAGAAAAAAGTGAAGTTGAAGAAATATTAAAACAAACAAATGTTCTGGAATTAACACCATTAAAAGCTTTAAATTTATTATATGAATTAAAAGAAAAATTAAAATAATAGCTTTTATTAATAAAAATACTAATAAAGTATTAAACTTGAAAAGAATAAATAATTAAATGAAATAATAAAATATATAGAAAACCCTTATAATACAAGAGTTTTCTTTCTGTTTTAGATATAGAAGTTTACATAATATAAATTATCGGAACTAACAAAAAATATAATTTTTAAGATAAATTTATAGTTTATGCAAAACATTTTTATCAAAGTTTATAGTGAATTATTAATTAATCAATATATAAGTTTTATAAATTTATAAACTGCTTACTATATATTATTTTTAATTAATTAATATATTGTTACATAAATTAATAAAGTTTGAATTGAATAAATCATCATCATTCATTAACTCAAATTAAATTTAGAAATCTAAATTAAAAAAATTTTAAATCGAGATGCATAATTATACAACTTTTTAATTTTCAAATTTAATTTAAGTCAAGTAAAATTCAATTTGATTTGAGTTGAACAATCATTCATCTTTTTTGGTTTTCGATTCCATTTTTATTCTCTAAAATTTAACTTGAGATGGATAATTGTCTAACTTTAATATTTTCAAATTTAATTTGAGATAAACAATTATCAATTTAATTCTTGATTTAATATTTGATTATCTAAATTTTAACTTGAAATGGATAATTATTAATCATTCTTAATTTCGATTTAAATTTTAAAATCTATAACTAATAATCTAATTAAGAATAATAATTTTTATTATAATTTATTTTATTAAAAATAATAATACAAACTCAAATTATAATAAATTCTAAAATCTTAATTATTTTAATTTAATTGAATAATTATATAATTTAAATAAGTTCAATATATCAAATTAAGTTAAAACCAAAGAATAACTATCAATTTATATAAAAATTAAAATAGGGGACTTAAAATTAAACTATTACTCCCCTTCTCTATCCAAAATAAGTTTACACTTTACTAAAAATTAACTAGGATAAAAACTACATATAGAAAAAACAATTCTAACTACTTTGATGATATGGTAAAAATGGTATCTTAGTGGAAATATACAATCAAAAAAAGAAGTACTAAACTTCCCATCCAATCTGGAAACTTCGACACTTCAGTTGCAAAATATATCACAACAAGACAATAATGTAAATAATGAAAAATATCAAAAAAGCAACTAACTTTTAATTAAAAATTAGCAACTTTTTTATCTATCTTATCCCTAAAATTTTAAAAGTAAACTTAATCGGTAAAAATATTAATGAAAATAAAATTCGAATAGGAAGAAAAATTAAATTTATCATATTTACCTCCTAATACTTATTATTTCTAGCTTGTATTTCAGCAATTTTATCAAATACCTCACTAGCATTTCTTTCATTAATTTCATTATATCCAAGTTCTCTTAAAGCTTGTACCTTAGCCGTGTTTAGTTCCTGTGTACGACTTAACTTTTCCTCATTTTTTCTCTCCAAATCTGCTTCCCATCTTCTATGAGATTCAGCTAACTTACTCTTAGAAGCACCACCATTAGTATATAAAGTCATGGCAGAGTACATAATACTTTCAAAAATAAATTGATTTTCTTCATTAAAATCATATACATTATACTTCAAATAACCATTATTTTTAGCAACATACCCTAAAATATATTTTGCTTCTTTCATATTAGTTAAAGATTGAATAAAATGATATAAATATTTCAAAGTAATATAACTTTCCTTTGTTTTATTTTCATTTAACATCTCTTTCAAAAGAAAAACAATATCAGAAATTAAATCTTGTTCTTCTTTTTTTAATCCAGAAAGTTCAATAACTTCTTCCTTCTTTGAAGGAACTTTTTTATAATTAAAAACTTTATTAGAAACAGATTGTAAATATTCATCAGTAAGTTCTTTATTAACAATATCTTCACAACTTCTAACTTCTAACAAATTAAATAACAATTGACACTTTTCAGCAGGCATCTTATTTAAATCATCACTATCTAAATAATTATATACCATTTGTCTAGAAACGCCTAAATATTTTGCCAAATTAACTTTAGAGATATTTGTTTTTTTTAAAATTAAATTAATTTTATCAACAGTATTCATATTCCATCCCTCTCTAATTCTATTTTATCATGTTTACAGATTATGTCAAGTAAAATGTCAAGTAAAATTACAATACTTCTTTAATAATTCCCCCACCTAAGCATACATCATTTTGATATAAACAACAAAATTGTCCTGGAGTTACAGCCTTTGCCTGGTCATAATGTAACTCTAAATCACCGTTTTCTAAATAAGTAACTTGAATTTCTACATCATGAGAACGATATCTAAACTTACATGTACATTTTTTTGGACGATCATCTGTTAAAAAGTTAAAATCTTCAATAATTGCTTTATTAGAATATAAATAACAATTTTCATTTCCACTAGCAACATATAAAATATTATGTTCTAAATCTTTTAATGCAACATAGCTTTTTTCATGATGTCCTCCTAGATGAAGTCCCCTTCTCTGTCCAATGGTATAATACATTAAACCAATATGTTCTCCAACCTTTTCTTTTGTATC
>JAQXQC010000077.1 GCA_029100965.1 Bacilli bacterium
ATCTATTTGTAATGGGCAGACAAATTTCATCATACTTAGTTAGTAATCAACTCAAAAGTTGATTACAACTAAGTAATGAAAGATGGATGGGGTCCCATTACCAATAGAGGAATTGGAATAAATTTAAATACGAACAAATTACATAAAAAGCAGGAATATTTTCCCGCTTATGTTTAAATTTTTTTGAGACATTTTCCTAAATTATTGACATTTTAGAAAAAGAAGAAAATCTAACTTTTACTTTCTTTGAATTAGCTCTTTATCAAAAGAAAAAGAACCTTAGTTCTTCTCTAAAAATTTTTTATATTCTTGATAGCCCCCTATTATATTGATTGTGTTATATCCAAAACAATTTAATCTTTTTGATATTTCTCTACTTTGTTCTCCAAAATCACAGTATATATAATAAAGTGAGTATTTACTTAAATAGTGACTATAATTATTTAAGAGATTATAGTAAGGAATATTTATTGCCCCATCTATATGTCCTTTACTATAATCATATAGACTACGAATATCAATAATATTAGGATTATTTAAATAATGTAGTTCTATTATACTGATTTCTGACAATATCACCACCTCTACTTTAATATATTATATTAAAGTTTTTTGGTAAGTGCAGAAAACTATTTTTATTTTACCGATATTAAGTTGATTATGAAATAAATATTAATTTTTCCTAGTCTTTTTTCGAATTAGAGTACTTGTTAATGGTAATATTTTTTTCGCTTGTGAAATAAATTCTTCTACTAATAAAATAGTATCTTCACAATATATTTCTCCCTTATTATTAATTTGGTATTTTGAAATAAAGTCATTAAATTGTTCTTTACTTAATGTATTTTCTGAACCAAACTTAAGATTACTTAAACCATTTAAAAGTTGTATTATTGTGTAACACTCGTTTTTTGCTGAAATATCTTCTTCTGTTGCATTAGAAAAATTTTTCATGAAATCTTCTATTTCTTGAAAAGTCATTCCATTATTTAATTCATCTACAATCATTTTTTTTACGATTAATGAAGAAAGATAATATCCATTTTTTCCAAATAATGCATATCTTTCTTCTAAATTTATATATTGATTAATATTGATCATTTTTATTTCTCCTTTATTTTATTAGAATTATTTTTTTGTTTTAGAAACTTTAGTCCTGCTTTCGCTCTAATTCTTTTCTTCGTTTTTTAGAAAGAGTGCAAATGATTAAAGGATCATCTAAATTAATTTTATCAAATTCTTCTTTTAGTAAAGTTTTACTTTTATTATCGATAACATCTAATAATATTTTTAATTTAAATTCTGTTACTTCATATGCATGATAGCAGGGAGTGTGTCGTGAATTATAGGCAATTGTATTTACTATATTATCTATTTCTTTATCCTCACTTCGGAATGGTTCTTTGTCTTCTTTTCTTATCTTACTTGGATTATAATCAGAAAAAGTAATATTGATTAATCTACTGAAAGTAATAAATTCATGAAAAGTAAATACAATATCATAAAAATTTTCTTCTAAATATAAATATATATTTTATATTTTAATTTTTCTATTTCTAGTGTGTGGATTTTATCTAGTTTTCCTATGATTTTATAATATTCATTTAAATAGTTTATTCCCCAATAGAATAAAGATTTTTCCCCTTCATTTTTTCCTGGTAACATTTTTTTATATTTTATTAATTCTGGATAGATAGATTCTTTGATGATATCATTTAATTCATTCTTTATGTTTTCTATATATTTATCTGCCTCAATAATTGTTTTGTTTTCTTTTCATTTTCTCTCCTTGTTGGTAAATATTGTAACATATTTTTTGTTTAAATACTTAAAAATAAATTTGTTATAATAGATATTTTTAAAATTCTTATGTATAATTACTAGTGAATGAAAAGAATTAAAAATACTGAAAGCCAATAAAATCTTATTAAAATATAAAGTTTCATTAGTCAAATATCACTTTATAGAATTTATAAATGAAATAATATAGATAAATCACAAATATTAGTCAACAAAAAAATATACTTCTACCTTTTATTTTCTAACAACTACAAGTTTCTTTTCTATTTTTTTTGCTTTACGCTCTTTTTTATCTATAACTCTGTTTCTTATTGCTGAATTTCCATATATAAATGAATTATATATTTTATTTTTGATTTCTAATAATTCTAATTTAGTACAATCTAGTAAATAATCATCGAGGAAATAAATTAAATTTGATATATTTAATATTTTTAAATTTTTGCAGTGTTTTAAGAACCCATTGCCACATGATAATAAATTAGGAAAATACGCTTCCTTCAGCAAACTATTATCTGATAAAAAATTCCACCCTACTTTTTCTAATTTTAATAATTGTATTTCTTTAATTTTTGATTGTTTTAAAAAGAAATTGCCAACTAATTTTAACTTTGGACTAATTATTGTATCTAAAATATCATTATTGCTTATAAAATCGTTTCCAATTTTTTCAATTAGAGGTAATTCTATTTTATGTAAATTTTTATTATAATATAAAAAATTATCTCCTATCTCCTCAACGTTTGATAAATATATCTCATTTAATAAAGCGTTATTATTTAAAAAGGAATTGCCAATTTTCTTAACGTTAGGAAGAATTATTTTTTTTAAAGTTTTATTATGATAAAAATAATAATCTTCTATATTCCTTGATACTTTATCAACATAATTAATTATTCGATTATATTTATCTATTTCTATAATAAAATTATTATCTATATTTATAATTTTATTTTCTCCATTAGAAATAATATTTATTTTTTTGATCAAATATTCATTTAGGTCTGCACAATTTTCTTTTACTAAAAATTCTATTTTTTTCTTTACTAAATCAATTAAAAATATATCTACTAATATATATTTACTTTTATCATATTTTTTAGGAACTAGTCTATTAATAATAATATTATTAGGGCAGTAATAAATATTATCAATTTCACTATTATATTTATAATATTTACCATCTATTGCTTTAATGTAACCAGGTATCTCAAATTTGTCAAGATTATTTTTATTTAAGCAAATATTTAATTTGTTTTCAAAACTTTTAATTAATCCTGGAATTATATTATCTAAATTATTATTAAAAGTACAATCTGGATTTTCTACTGTATGATTGTACCTATTCTTGATTGATACATAATTATTCACTTTATCTATTTGAATACTTATCACTGATGTACCATATTTATCTTGCCTTTTGGGAGTTAAAAAATCTTCTCTTCTGATGCTATCAGCATCGTTCTTTACTGCAAAAAATACATAACACCTATTCAGTCTTCCTCCATTAAAAGTACATAATCGTTCTTCTTTCTGATAGAATTTTTTAAATTTTTGAATATCTGTTTCTGTTTTACATTCAAAAAGAATATATCCAGCTCTTGCTAACATTTTCTCAGGTGTATCTATTTTATAATTTTGAACTTTATCTTTCATTTTTAGGGTTGAATTAATATATAGAACAAATTCTTTGATTTTGCCTTCATTCACTAAATCGTCATACAAATATTTTGATGGTTCAAAATTTTCTAAAAGTATTTTCGTAAGTAATTTAGGAGTTTCTAAAATTGTAGAAAAATTCTCTCTGCATAAATGCATCATTCTTTCTCCAAACTTTTTCTTAATATATCGTAATTCTTCTTGCATTTTAATCTCCTCTTTACAAACTTTTTGTCTTCTATTATACACTAAATTTTTTGGTTTTTAAATAGTAATTTAGAGCGTGAATAATATTTCAAAAAATGTTTTTAATAATACAATTTTATTAATTCACTTAGGATTAGACTTTGAAGATGTAACCGAAAGGCTTGGAGATACCATTGAAATGGTACAATCCACTTACTATCACATGTTCCCAGAAAAAAAGAGCAACACAGTCAATGCTCTTAATAAATTACATGAAAATAGTACCTAAAATCATTTGGGTAAAATAAAACCCTTATCAAATAAGGGGTTATTTCATCATGGTGGCTCCAACGGGAATTGAACCAGTGACACGAGGATTTTCAGTCCTCTGCTCTACCAACTGAGCTATAGAGCCATAATGGCGGTTCGTACGGGATTTGAACCCGTGATCTTCTGCGTGACAGGCAGACGTCATAGGCCTCTAGACTAACGAACCATTGGTTGCGGGAGCTGGATTTGAACCAACGACCTTCGGGTTATGAGCCCGACGAGCTACCAGACTGCTCAATCCCGCGATAAATTAGTGGCGGAGAAAAAGGGATTCGAACCCCTGCGCCGCTCTCGCGACCTCCCGGTTTTCAAGACCGGTCCCTTCAACCAGACTTGGGTATTTCTCCAAAGATGGTGCCTAAGGTCGGACTTGAACCGACACGAGGGTTGAATCTCGCAGGATTTTAAGTCCTGTGCGTCTACCTATTCCGCCACTCAGGCATCAATATATTAACGCTATTATCCGCGTTGACTAGTTAATTATATAACACTTTTTTTTATTTGACAACCATTTTTTGAAAAAAAATTAAAAAAAGTATAAAAATTTAACAAAAAGTGAATTAAAATCAAAAAATAAAAGAAGATAAAATAAATAAATTGACAAAAATTTTATTTAGTATATAATTAAAATAAGAGGTGGTAAGACATGATAGAGTATGCAAATGAAAGAGTAACCAAAAGTTTAAAACAGTATGACAT
>JAQXQC010000078.1 GCA_029100965.1 Bacilli bacterium
AAACCTTTTACACTTCGAGTGTTTATCAAAGGTCTGTGTATATTTTTGTTACAATTTAATTATATAACAGTTTATTTATTTTGAGTGTTTTCTCTTTTTTTATGTTTTAATAATTATTCCCACATCTAGTTTACTACATCATGTTAGATAACTTTATTGACATGGTTTATTATTCAAGTTAAAATTATATTAATTATGGGCTAAAGGTAGGGATAATATGAATGAAATTGAAATTAAGGATAATACAATTTTAATTGTAATGAATGAAGATAAAAAGCATTTGATTAAATATTGTAGTGAAAATGACTTATCTTGTCCTAAAATGTTTACTATAACAGAATTTATAGATAAGTATTATTTTTCCTATGATGAAAGGGCAATTTATTATCTTAAAGAGAAATATCATTATAATTATGATGTTGCTTTGATGTATTTATCTTTGTTTTATTTTGTTTCTGATGATATAGATATTGATGTAGAAAAAGTAAGATGGGTAAAGAAATTAAAAAAGGAATTGCAAGAGGAAGGACTTCTTTTTTCTTCTTCTTATTTCTTAGAATATTTAGTCAATAAAGATATTGTTTTTTATGATGTTTTTTTTGATGATAAGGCGACTAAATTGTTTTATGATTTAGAAAAAAATTTTCAAGTGAGAACTTATTTTTCACAAAAAAAACAATATGATAGAGATATTTTGTATGAGTTTTCTGATATTTCTGATGAAGTTGTGTATGTTGCTACAGCTATTTTGGAGAAAATTAAAAGTGGAATTTCTCCTTCTTGTATTAAGTTGTGTGGGGTAGAGGGAGAATATTTGCCTGTTGTGAAAAGAATTTTTTCTTGGTTTTCTTTGCCAGTTGATGTATCGGATAATTTTTTATATGCTACATTAATGGGACAGGATTTTTTAAAAAATTTAGGTCATCGTCCAGATGAGGCAATAGATTATTTAAAAGCACATTATTCTTTATCTCAAAAAGAGGAAGCAACAATTTTTAATCAGATTTGTGATATTGTGAATCATTATGTATGGGTGGATGATTTTTTTAAAATAAAAGATTTTCTTATTTATGATTTTAAACATACAAAGGTAATAAATAAAAAAAGTACTAATGGAGTAGAAATCATTCCTAATTTGCGAAATGTGGGGGATGAGTTTCATGTTTTTTTGCTTGGTTTTAATCAGGGGATTATTCCTAGATTGAAAAAAGATGAGGACTATTTTGATGATGTTTTAAAAGAAAAGTTAGGTCTTATTTCTTCAAAAGAGGAGAATAAAAGGGAAAAGAATAGATGGCTTCAGGAGATTTTAGGGGTTAAGAATTTAGTGATTACAATGAAGAGAAAGAGTCCTTTGGGGGAATTTTATCCTTCTAGTTTGAATGATGATTTACAAATGCGTGTTGAGAATGTTAAAAATACTTATTGTTATTCTCATTTGTATAATAAGCTTTTACTTGGGGAAAAGTTAGATACTTTGGTAAAGTATAATGAGAAGGAGGAAGATTTAGATTATCTTTATGAGAGATATCAAGATATTCCTTATTTAAGTTATGATTCTTCTTTTAAAGGGATTAGTAAAGATAAGTTAAGAGATTATTTAGATGGTAAGTTAACTTTATCTTATAGTGCAATGAATAGCTATTATCAATGTGGATTTCGTTATTATCTTTCTAATGTTTTAAAACTTAATTTATTTCCTAATACTTTTTATACTGTTTTGGGGAATATTTATCATGATGTTTTGTCAAAGTATAAAAAAGAAGGGTTTAATTTTTCTGATGTTTATGATGAGGTTGTTAAGAAGTATGAAGAGGTATATTCTTATGATGATAGAGAAAGATTCTTTATTGATTATTTAAAGGGGGAACTTAAATTTATTATTGATACAATTTTAAAACAAGAAGAAGAATCTGATTTAAAGAGTGCTTTTTTTGAGGAGAGGATTGTTAAAAATTATCATTATTCTTCCTATGATGTTTGTTTTAAGGGATTTGTTGATAAGATGATGGTTAGTGATGATGAGAGGTTAGTTTCTATTATTGATTATAAGACAGGGAATCCTAATTTGAATTTAAATCATACGATTTATGGGTTAGATTTACAGTTACCGATTTATTTATTTTTAGCTAGAAATAAGTTTCCTGAGGCTAGGATTGTTGGGTTTTATTTGCAAAAGATTTTAAATAATGAGATTAGTCGTGATAATCAGCATTCTTATCTTGAATTGAAGAGGGAGAAGTTAAAATTGCAAGGATATAGTAATTCAGATGTTTCTATTTTATCTTTATTTGATAAAACTTATTGCGATAGTAAAGTGATTAAGGGGATGAGAACGACAGCTAAAGGGCTTGGTACTAAAAAAGTTTTAGATGATGTGAAGATGGAGGCTTTAGGAAATTTAGCTGAAGATAAGATAACTGATGCGATGAGGGGGATAATTAATGCTAATTTTATGATTAATCCTAAGAGAATTGGAAATGATAATGTTGGTTGTCAGTATTGTCATTATCGAGATATTTGTTTTATGAGTGAAAAAGATATTGTGGATTTAAAAGAGTATAAAAATTTAGAATTTTTAGAAGAGGAAAGTGTTGATTGATTAGGAGGTTGATGTTATGTATACGAGAAAAGAACTTGCGGATAAAGTAGGAGTATCCGTTCAGAAGATAAAAGAATATGAGGAGAAGGGGTATTTAGCTTCTGTTTGTAATTTTATAACGGGGAATCATTATTATAGTGATTATAAGCCAATATTGCTATCTTTTCTTTCTCGTTTAGAAAAAAGAGGTATGTCTCAAGAGAAAATTCTGGATGTTTTGAATGGAGAAAAATCTACGGAAATTGAGTTATTGGAAAAAGAAAATTATATTCAGAATATTAATTTTTCGATTATTTCTGGTGATTATCAAGACTATGTTAAATGGAATGGTAAAAGGGAAGAGAATTCTGTTGAGGCACATGAGATAAAGACAAATCATGCTAAATATTATATTATTTTAGATGAAGATAGATTTTATGGAAATTTCTTAGTTTATTGTTATGAAAATACTTTTTTTGAGAATAGTTTACTTGTTTGTAATGATATTTTGTTTAAAACTGTGATTGATTATTTAAAAGCAGAAGGTTATTCTTATATTACTTATTATGAATATAAAAAAGAAGAAAAAACAATTCAATATTTAAAAGATAAATATTCAGCAGAAGTAATAGATGATAATGTTTTATTTGGAAATATTTTGTTTGTAAAATTAAAAATTATATTATAAGATAAGGGAGGTAATTTGATGATACCAATAAAGCCAGCTGATGTAACGTGGACTGATGAACAGTGGGAGGCAATTTATGAAGATCATAAAAATATTATTGTTTCTGCTGGTGCAGGTTCGGGGAAAACTGCTGTTTTAACAGAGAGGGTCATTCGTAAATTGAAAGATGGGGTTGATGTTAATCGTCTACTTATTTTGACCTTTACGAAAGCTGCTGCTGGAGAGATGGCGGATAGAATTCGAAAAAAAATTAAGAAGATTCCTGAATTAAAGGAACAATTAGATTTATTGGATTCTGCTTATATTACTACTTTTGATAGTTTTGCTTTATCTATTGTTAAGAAATATCATTATTTATTAAATATTTCTCCTAGTATTGGGATTATTGATTCTAGTGTGATTACTTTGGAGAAAAGTAGAGTTATGGATGAGATATTTTTGTCTTATTATCAAGAAAAAGATGAAGATTTTTTGAAGATGATTCGTACTTTTTGTACAAAAGATGATACAGAAATTAAGAATTCTATTTTGAGAATTAGTAATCAATTAGATTTATTATCGGATAAGAAGAAATATTTAGAAGAATATCTAGATAAGTATTATTCTGATGATCGATTAATTCGAAATGTAGAGGAATATTTTTCTCTTATTCAAGATAAGATAGATTTTATTTTTGAGACGGTTTCTGCTATTTCTTTGCTTGATGCTGAGTATGCGATAAAGTTAGAAGAGTCTTTGGAGATGCTTAAAGAGATTCATTGTTATAATGATATTCGTAAGTATTTAAATATTAAGTTGCCATCTGCTCCAAGGGGGAGTGAGGAAGAGTTAAAGAGTTTAAAGTCTTCTATTAGTGATAAGCTTAAAGAGATAAAGAATTTGGCAGTTTATGAAGATGAAGAGGAGATTATTTCTACATTAAAGAGTACTTATGATACGGTTAAAGTAATGATAGAGATTATTTTAAAGTTTACGGATAAGATTTCTTGGTATAAAGAAGATAAGGGAGCTTATGAATTTAATGATATTGCTATTATGGCAATTGATATTGTTAAGAATTATTCTTATGTTCGGGATGAATTAAAAGAATATTTTAATGAGATTATGATAGATGAATATCAGGATACGAATGATTTGCAGGAAGAATTTATTTCGATGATTAGTAATCATAATGTTTATATGGTAGGAGATATTAAACAATCTATTTATCGTTTTAGAAATGCTAATCCTTATATTTTTAAGAATAAGTATGATTTATATAGTGAGAGTAAGATAGATAAAAAGATTGATTTGAATAAGAATTTTCGTTCTAGAAAAGAAGTATTAGAGAATATTAATGCAATTTTTACTTTAATTATGGGAGAAGAATTAGGAGGGGCTAATTATTTAGAGAGTCATCAGATGATTTTTGGTAATGGAGCTTATTTAAAGGAAGAGGCTAATCATTCTCATGAAATGGAGATTGTTCGTTATCCTTATTCAAAAGAAGTTGGTTTTAGTAAAGATGAAATAGAAGCTTTTATTATTGCTCGTGATATTCAAGATAAAGTAAGTCATGGATATTTGGTTTTTGATAAAGATAGTGGTATTTTGCGGAAATGTTTATATAGTGATTTTTCTATTATTATGGATAGGGCTACTACTTTTGATTTATATAAGAAAATTTTTGGTTATTTGGGAATTCCTGTTACTTTATTAAAGAATGAAAAAATGAATGATGAGGATGATATTTTACTTATTTCTAATATTATTAAGTTGGTATTAAAACTTTCTGTAAAAGAGATAGATACGGAATTTAAATATTTATTTATTAGTATTGCTAGGAGCTTTTTGATTGGTCTTTCGGATGAGGAGATTTTTGATTATTTTATTAAAAATACTTATATGGAAAGTGATGTGGTAGGAAAGTGTTTGAAGTTGGTAAGGACTCTTCCTTATACGACGCCTCATCAACTTATTGATGATATTATAGATAGTTTTTCTTTTTATGAGAAATATATTACTATTGGGAATGTTGAAGGCGGTATTGTTAAGTTAGCTAAAATTCGTGAGATAGCGATTAATTTGGAGAATTTAGGGTATTCAGTAAAGGATTTTTCTCTTTATTTATCTGAACTTTTAGAAAATGGAATTGAAATGCAATATGAAGTTAGTGATAATGGGGCTACTTCGGTTAAGTTGATGACTATTCATAAATCAAAAGGTTTAGAGTATCCTGTTTGTTATTTTAGTGGATTATATAAAAAGTTTAATATTAGTGATTTGAAAGAAAGGTTTTTATATGATAAGAATTATGGAATTATTACTCCTTATTTTCAAGAGGGAATAGGAGAGGTAATTTGGAAAGATTTAGTTAGAGATTGCTATTTAAAAGAAGAAATTAGTGAGAAGATTCGTTTATTTTATGTTGCTTTAACGAGAGCTCGTGAGAAGATGATTATGATTGTTCCTGAAAATGATAAGTTGAGAGATTCTTCTCAGGTAACAGTTTTAGAGGATTCTGTGAAAAAGAATTTTCGTACATTAGAAGATATGTTGGATTTTATTTCTTTTCGACTTTCTTCTTATGAGAAAAAGATATCTTTAGAGGATATTCACTTAACTAAGGACTATGCTTATTTAAAGAAAAGTAATTATCAGAAATCTCTTAGTAAAAAGAAAAAAGAAATTGAAGTATTTTCTTATTCATTTTCTTCTGATGAAGTGGAAAGTAAAAGTTTTTCTAAGAAGAATCATGAAGTGATTAATAAAAATCAGTATGAACTCATGAAACTTGGTACTATGGTACATGAATATTTGGAATTTTTTGATTTTAAGAATCCTTGTATTGAGAAAATAGAAAATAAGGAAGTACAAAAAATAATGAAGAGACTTCTTCAATGTTCAATATTTGAGAATATAGATAAGGCTAAGGTTTATCAAGAGTATGAATTTATTGATGAAGAGGGAAATCAAGAATTACATGGGATTATTGATTTGCTGCTTGCATATGAAGATCATATTGATATTATTGATTATAAGTTATCTAATATTTATGATGATGATTATGATGAGCAATTAAATGGCTATTACAAGTATATTCAGAAGAAGACAGATAAGAAAATTCATCTTTATTTATATTCATTAATTAGTGGGGAATATAGAGAAGTAAAGAAGTGGGGGGAATATGACTAGAATAAAAAATATTGTTTTTGATATTGGAAATGTAATTCTTCATTTTGATTTAGATGAAGTTCTTCCTCACTTTACTTCTAATGATGAGGAATAGAATTTTTTACTTCAGGAAGTTATTCATTCTCCAGAGTGGCTTTCTTATGCTTTAATTGATACGGGTTTTCTTTCTAGGGAGCATGCAATTTCTATTGTAGAGGATAGAACAAATCATAAAAATGATTCATTAATAGAGGATTTTTGGTATCATTATAATGAATATAGTTTTATTGATGATAATAAGAAGAATGTTGAAACTGCTAGAGATTTAGGAATGATAGGTGAGGTAGTTACTCCTGACTCTTATAGTAGTGTTTATGATGTTTTAGAGAAAAATAAAATTAATGTTTAATAAAATACTGATTTAGTTTATTCTTTTTATAA
>JAQXQC010000079.1 GCA_029100965.1 Bacilli bacterium
AACACCTCATACTTTGTTATTTTTTTTAGCTATAAACATTGTATCATAGTTGTGTATCAATGTCTTTTTATTTGTACAAAAAAATTCAGTCCATTAATTTGAACTAAATTTTTCTTTAGGTCCGCTTAATTTCGAATAACCCAAATCTTTTTTTATTAGATCCACTGAATTTTGAAGAACTAATAATTATCTTTATTTTAACTGATTAGACTTCTCACTGTTCATATATGCCCTAGTAAATAACTTAGCAATACCTTTAGACCAAAATTTACAATAAATAGAATAATCTTCCTTTGTTCTTATTCCATTTCTTATAATATCGGTAGTAGTTGATTCTAAAGAGATTCTATGACCCATAAGTACTTTTTTCTCATAAATAAATCTCCCCTTTAATTTGCTTAATTTCTCCCAAGCAAACCAATCGACATTACACTGGTAATCTGATGTAAATATCTCTTTTGGGCAATTTTTCACAACAAAAGTAACCGCTGGACAACAAATAGCATTTCCAAATCTTATTCCCCATCTTTTTACAAATTTTAACTTAGACATTTTATGACATCTTAAAGGAAACAACATAATTCTTTTAATTTTTAAATTAGTATTATTACTTACCTTTTTTTTCTTCCTAATCTCATAATAATCTGAAAATAAAATATTCGCATCAGGATATTTTAAATATAAATCAACCATCCTCTTAGAATAATTCGCATTATAAACATCGTCCTGATGAGCTACCGTCACAAGTTCCGTTTTACCAGTTTGAACAGCAAAATCAAAATCTCCCCCAATATTAGTATGCTTACCAACAACAACGTCTACTTTATATTTCTTAGCCAAATTTCTAATATATTCATTATCAGTAGTAGTAGCAATTATTACCTTACTCTTATATTCCTGATTGCTTACTGATTTTAAACATTCTTCTAAATAAGGACTCTCTTTATAAGCAAGTACTACAAATGTATGCAAAATTTTCACTCAACTCTCACCTTACCTTTTTTTAATAAATAAATAAGTACAGATAAAATCTTTAATTTATAAAAAATAACAAATATATTTACAACAAAATTGATCTTCAAAGTTTCATATTTTAAGTGAATTGTTTTAAATTTTAAGTCCATTTTCTTTAAAAATTGTTTATACCATTTTACATTATCTTCAAATCGTTTAACTAAAATATCAGTAGAAAAATCATCAATAGCAAGCAGAACATCTAAAACAATAGATTTAAGATAAAAATATGATAATAACTTTTTATCAAAATTGCTACAATCTATATCAGTATCAATACATTTTAATACATCAAGAATACTATTACTTTTTTTCGTATTCAAAGTATGCGTCACAGAAGTTGGATTCTTTAATCGACAATAACCAGAAGATACAGAAATACTTATTTTACTTGTTTTAGAATAACATTCAAACAAAAAATAAGCATCCTCACAAATTTTAAATTTTCTAAATAAAATATCGTTTTCTAATATTAAACGAGATAAAAACATCTTTCCACCAATAGAACAATATTTAAATTTAGTCCAAGGATTATTTTGAACATTCTCAACAAAAAGTAATGAACCATTAATATCATAACTCTTAAACCCAGAAATAACTATGTCATTTTTTTCAATATCATTATGTAATTTAAACAAATAATCTGATTCAATCCAATCATCACTATCAAGAAAAAATATATATTTTCCAGTAACATGTTTTATTCCCAAATTTCTAGCAGCTCCTACCCCTTTATTAGTTTGATTAAAAACTTTTATCATCTTAGGGTATTGTTTTTCATATTTTTGTAAAATTTTCAATGAATTATCTTTTGAACCATCATTTACTAAAATAAGTTCAATCTCTTTATAAGTTTGATTGATAACACTTTCTATACATTTATCGATAAATTTCTCAGCATTATAAACTGGAACAATTACACTAATTTTATCCACAAGACTACCTACCTTTGCAATATACTTTAGAAAACAAGCTTACCATTTTAATATTACTTATAAACATAAATAAATTAATAATTAAACGATACTTAAATGGTTCTCCTTTTGGTGCAAATATAGATAAATACTTATTTTTTTTATAATTTGGAATATTTTTTTCTAACCAATCAAACAATTTATGGTATTCCAAAACAAAACTTTTTGGTGTAGCAGTTTTTCCTGAATAAAGCAAATACCAAATAATATAACGAATTACATAATATTGATTTAATTCTAAATTATAACTTTCCTTAACATTAATCAAATCTAATAACTCAATAATTTTAATTTCTTTTTTAAATCCTTTATGTGCAGTATTAGAAATTGAATTCGAATTATAAAAATAATAATATCCAGAATAATCAATTATTCCAATTTTATTCGTAGTATTGTAAATCATCAAGTTAAAATAAACATCCTCACTACTATTAGTATTTAAAAAAGAAATATTATTTTTTTCCAAAAAACTTTTTTTGATTATCCTACAATAAGGTCCAGTAACAATATACTTAGAAAACTCCTCATTTTTTAATTTTAAAATAAATTTAACTTTATCATCAACAACTCGTTTATATCCACCGACTACAACATCATAATTACAATTTTTTATTTTATTATAATAAGTTTCTACATAATCTGAATCAATATAATCATCTGAATCAATAAACATAATATAACTTCCTTTAGCAACCGAAATACCAAAATTTCTAGCCACAGCAGGACCCTGATTTTTTTGAGTAAAAATTCTTACTCTCTTATCCATTCGATATTTTTCAATAATTTCTAAAGATTTATCCTTTGAACCATCATTGACCAAAATTAACTCAAAATCTTTAAACGTTTGACTCAATATACTATCAACACATCTATTAATAAATTTCTCAACATTATAAACAGGAACAATTACACTAACTTTCACCATTTGAATAACCTCCATTCCTCTTAGAATATATCAAAAAGATAACTGCATATACAAAAAATAAAATACCCATAATTAGTAAATAAGCAACACTAGCACCCAAAACGCCATGATAATCAATAAGAAAATAAAATAGAAAAAATGCCAATATTATACATGCCAAATAAATATACACTTGTACTTTAATATACCTCATTGCAACTAAAAGATTATATAAAATATTTTGAAGTCCACTTAAAATAGCCCCCAAAATAATCAACAACAATGACATCCTATACTTATCTAAATCAATACCATAAACAAAATTCAATACAGGTATTCCAAACAACCATGCACATATAACGCCAATAATTCCTCCACACAAAACAAAAAGACAAATATTCTTAACCTTAACTAAATACTTCTTGATTTCATGATTGCTGTACAATTCAAATAATTCCATAATGAATGGAGCTAAACTAAATTGACCAATTAAAATCATAATTGAAGCAGGCATTATTATAATTCCCCATACTGCACTTTCACTAGGTGTCTTTAAATCAATTATATATCTAGGAATATTAAGTAAAAGTTGAAGAAAGAAAGCTAATAAAAATGGAAGAAATCCTTGCTTTAATATTGAAGTTACATGAGATTTACTCATTTTCAAAATATTAATTTTATACTTTTTTATTGCTTGCATATCATACAACAACATTATAACAAAATAATTGATTGTCAAAATAATAGTTGAATATAAAATACTCTTTGTCAAATAATCAACAAGCCCAAACAAAAATAAGCCTAAAAGATTTTTAACGACAAGAGAAATACCAACTTTATATAATTCATTATTTTTTTGATAGTAAGCATACAAAACCTCTGCGAAAGCTTCTAATGTTCGATAAATAGACAAAACAAAAATAATCAATCCTTTTTCTAAATTATAACTATTACAAAGAATAAATAAAATTGAAAGAAGCAACATAAATGTACAAGTCAATAACTTGTTACCAAAAAAATCACTATCAGTAAACTTGGAATTTTCAGTTACTTGATAAACTCTCCCATAATAAACACCAATAATATTAAAAAGGGCAGATATTGAAAAAGCATAAGTAAAAATTCCCGCAGAATCAGTACCATTTATACGTATAGCAATAATCATAAAAAACAATGAATTAAATGCATTTAAAGTTGTACCAATTGTATTCCAAATAGCATTTTTTTTATCATTAAATTTATTTTTCATCACGATTTACCTTTTCTTTAACTATAGCTAATTCTTGTCCAAGTTCCACTACTTTCATTTGTAATTCAGCAATTCGTCTACTATTTCTAAAATTAATGAATAGTAGAAAAATGATACAAAGAACAAATAATAAAGAGGGAGGATAATCAACCCCTATTTTCTTTGCAAACCAATCAATAGAATAAGGAAAAATTGATAATAATAACATTACAACCGAAGCAAACACCCACCAAAAACTTTCTTTAATTGAAAATTTCTTCTTCCTAACAATGTTAACCACATATAAAATAACAATAATTGATAAAATAATAAAATAGCTTCTATTCATGATTTTTTCTTCTCCTCCAACCAATATTTTGAATAACAATAAAGAAAATAGTATAAAACATATTTATCATATATTTAATTGGTTTTATAATGCCACCATGCATACTCTCCCCATTTTCACGAAGACGCATTTTAACTGGTACTTCAACAATTTTATAACCATTCATCAACATATCAATAATTAAATTGGCATCTGGAAATTCTGGATATTCCCCCATTTTAGAATACTTCTCAATAATTCTTCTATTTAAACATTGAAATCCAGATAATGGATCTGCAATTCTTTCGTGACAAAAACATTTAATCGTCCACTCAAACATTTTCGTACCTACGCGCCTAAATAAAGGGCAAGGATAACCCATATCCTTTAAATATCTTGATCCAATAACAATATCAGCATTTTCTTTTTCGGCACATTCTACTAACTTCACAGCTTCTTTAGCAATATGTTGTCCATCAGCATCAATTTGAACAACATAATCATAATTATTCTGATAAGCATATTTAATCCCAGTTTGTACAGCCCATGCATATCGCATATTAAAAATATTATCAATACATTTTACGTCATTTTCTAATACAATCTTTTTCGTATTATCCCTAGAGCAATCATTAATTACCAAAATATCAGCAAAACTAGCATCTTTTTTAATTTCATCTAATACCTTTTTTATATTTTCTTCCTCATTATAAGCCGGAATTACAAAAAGTACTTTTTTATCATTCTTTTTCACAATCTACACTCCTACCTAATATGGCTAAATTATACCATTAATCGCTCTTTTTAGTCAACAAAAGTCTACCGTTCCACAATATACTTATCAATGATATATCTAGGCCGTGCTTTTGTTTCACTATAAATTTTTCCAATATACTCCCCAATCACCCCAAGGGATAACATTTGAATTCCACCCAAAAGCCATAATGAACAAACGATAAAAGTCCAACCGTCAACTGTATTTCCAAATACCTTCTGAATAATAGAATAAAGAATCATCAGGATACTTAAAACTAAAATCAAAATTCCAATATTTAAAATCAAACGAATAGGTCTAACACTAAAAGAAGTAATCCCATCCCAAGCAAAGTTTAACATCTTCTTTAAAGGATATTTACTTTCTCCTGCTGCTCTTTCACCTCTCTCATAGTAAACAATATCACTTTTAAAACCAATTAACGGAAATATTCCTCTCAAAAACAAATTAACTTCTTGATAATCAGCTAATGAATCCAATACCCGTTTTGAAGTAAGACGATAATCAGCATGATTATAGATAACATCTACACCAAGCATCCTCATCACCTGGTAAAAGCCTTGCGCTGTTGTTCTTTTAAAAAAGCTGTCTTTCTTCCTACTATTTCTAACACCATAAACAATATCAGCTCCATGATTCCTTTTTTCTATCATCTCATCCATTACTTCAATATCATCTTGTAAATCAGCATCCATACTAATCACAATATCAGCATCATCCTTAACCGTCAAAAGTCCCGCTAATAAAGCGTTCTGATGTCCTCTATTTCTTGATAAATTAATTCCTCCAAAAAGCTTATCTTCTTCGTAAAATTTTTGAATTAAATCCCAGGTTTTATCTTTAGAACCATCATTTATGAAAATAACTTTTGACTGCTTATTAATTTTTTTCTTTCGGATCAGATCTGTCATTTTCTTCTCCAACACTTTTTTTGTTTTTTCTAAAACTTCTTCCTCGTTATAGCAAGGAATTACAACATATAAATTCTCCATCAAATTACTCCTCCGTTCCTAACTTTAACATTATCTTATTTATTGTTAAAATAGCTAATATAATAAAATATGGAACATAAATAAACAAATACCTAGAACGTGCCTCAAATAAAATTTCAAATAAAAACAAACCAATTAAAGAAAGTTGAATAACCAAAATTTCTCTATTATTTTTCTTACTATAACAAAATAATAACAACAACAAAATAAACAACCATACGGCATGTCTAATAGAAGAAATATAAATATAATACTTTCCTGTAGAATAAGCAAAATCAGTAACAAAACGATTCATTCTAAATTCATTCCGGTAGTATGAAACGTAAAAGCTACCTTCTTCTCCAAAGAAAAATGTTCCATCATTAAAATTAACTAAAATCTTATTTCTTAAATGTTTTACCGTTCCCGAAAACTTTAGATCATTTAATCTTCTTTTACATTCTTCCAAATTATTTTTTGTTCGCAATTCCCTATTTGAAAAAGATGCTGAAAAAGAAATATCACTTCCACTCCAAACTCCATTTGTCTCCTCATTTAATCCCATCATCAAAAAATGGGTTAATCCTATTTCCTTATTGGGATCCAGTTTCATAACATCATTTTTTATATATGAAATTGGCATTGTTACTAAAAGATAAGTCAAAATTACTATAACTAATTTTTCCCCTAATTTAACTAAAGAATCTTTTGATAATTTTTTATCAAAAAAATCCAAAAATTCAAATCCAATAATAGAAATAAATATTATTAAAATTTGTGGTTTAATCTGATAACCAATAAATGATATTAATGATAATAAAAATATTTTAAAATATATTTTTTTATTAAAATACAAATAAACAAAAAGTATTAGCATTGGAAATAATAAGCCAATCGAATCAGAATATGGAACCAAAAACCATGAAGATGTCCCGATTAATATTGCATATATTATCCATGAAAGAAATGCCATTTTACGATTATTTACAATTTTCTTAGTGCATAAATACACCATCACTCCTACAATCGTAAAAATAAGGCAATTATTAAAAACTAAAATAAAGCTCAAGGTTTTTGGGCCTTTACTAATACTCCTAGTAATAAAAGCAAAAAACATCTCATACAACAGCAATAATATATTATTTGGATAAGCTTCAAAATATGATTTAGACGCATCAAAGCTTATTTTAGGATACTTGTCAAAAACATTTGAATAAGCCGCATCATATATCATACCAACATCCCATCCACTTCTAAAAAGAGCATTTATGGTAACAAATGACTCAAACACAAATAAAATCAAAGATAAAATAATCAAAAGACTTTTATCAGATAGTTTAATTTTCATTTTTTGTAAAAGAAAAATGAAAATAATTAGAATTAATCCACCAAACAAAATTAATATATTATTATTAAATAAGAAAGAAAGTGTTACATTAATTTTAACATGATTAAATAAAATAACAAAATTAACGAACGAAAATATAATTAAAAAACTAAAGCGAATAAATTGATAAATATATTTTTTCATTAAAATCCCCCTAATAACAATATGTCTTTAATATTAATTCAAAAATTGATAATAACATAGCAAACGACATAACACAAAAAATTATACTATTATATTTTCTTTCACTAATTTTATTTTGAATATTTTTAGATTGAATACATATCATCAATGGAAATATAAATGGTATAAAATACCTAGGTTGAACACCATTAATGGTATTAAAACCAACTGGAGTAAAAGATAAATATAGTGCAGTCCATATCAATAGAATGATTCCTAATAAGGCTAATAGAATCAAAATTCTATGATATTTTTTTAAACAATTATTTTCTGTATCAGTAATTCCTGTAAATAATAAAGTAAATAAAATAAGATAAGAACAATTAGAGGTAAAATAACCAATGTAAGCAAATTTTCCTCCCGTGTTTCCAAAAATCTTTCCTAAAAACTCATTAACCAATGTGTCCTTTAAAACTTTAATATATCCTAAAGGATATGAAATAATTAACTTAAGTTGAGAACTAACACTGGTATCTCCTCCTCTTTCATCACCAGCTGGATTAGAAAGAGTAGCTGGTGAAACAAAAGTATATAGCACTAATACAAAAATTAAAATAATACCTATTTTCAAAATAATTCTTTGTTTATCACTACTAAATCTATCTTTTGGAACAAATAAAAATAATAAAACAAAGGGAATATATACTGCTTTTGGAAATGATCCATATAAAATTGAAGCAATAAATAACAGCATTGATTTAAAATCCACTTTTGAATTTTTATCGACAAACCAATTCATTAAAATTACTAATGCCAATGTAATTCCTGATATAACAGCTGGATCATAAGAATATTGTGAAGATAAAAATAAAGAAACTGGCATAAGACCTATAACACATAATAATCTTTTTCCTAATTTACTAATTTTAATTGCATATGCCATAATCAATACAAAAGCTAATAAATTAGTTATTTTTCCCATTTTAAAGCAAATTGAAAAAGGAAAACCTAAAAATTTAGAAAAGTAGTAACCAATTGCAGAAGGAATATAAGCAATTTTATTATAAGTAATAAACCTACTCCCAGTACTTTGATATTTGCTATTTTTATTTTGATTTAAATATCTCATTTGATTAAATTGTTCTTCTATAGAATCTATCGAATCTCTACCAATCGGGGTAGCATCAATCATTGAAAATTCACCAATATTCCAATTAATATTTCCACTTTTTAATTCAAGCATATTTTTAAAATGAATTTGATCATCCCATGAATAATAAGTAGCAGAAGGCTGAAGAACTATAAAAGTTACTCCTAACAACATGGCGATACAAATAAAATATTTATGTATTTCTTTTGTTTGAAAACCTTTTTTAAAAAACTTGTACAACAAACAAAAAATAGAAATAAAAGAGAAAACATAAAATATTCTAAACCAATTCAACTGAAATCTATTATCCACTGATATTTCCTTCAAATCAAGATTATACTTTTTATCATATAAAATATGAATTTCCTTAACATTATTTTTAATATTATCAACTAATTCGCCAGTTTCATTATCAAAACAATCATTTAACTCAGTAACTTTATCTTTCTTATAATAATCCAATTCTGTATATCTAATATTAACTGGTACATCTTTTGAAGTTGAATATTTTACTATTAATTTATTTACATATTTTTTAGATAATTTAATATCAATACTTTTTTTATCATTACTGGCATTAGATATTTTATAATCTACAACCTTAATTAGTCCTTTCTCTTCTCTAGGCAATGTAAATTTTTTAAAATTAAAACCAAAAGATTCAATAAAAATACTTAGCATCAAAATGACAGACATAGCAATAATACATTTTAAGAATTTTTTTAAATTATTTTTCATGATTTTCCTCCTTGGCTAAAGGCAATAAAATTAAACCAATTATAATAGACAATATAGAATACCAATTAAAACTATGGTTTTCTACATAATAATTAAAAGATACACCTAATATCTTATTGCTATTTTCAATATAATTATTTTTCTCTTTACTATCTCTATATCCTAATTGAACATTATCACATTCACTGCAATCTATAGTAATAACAAATTCCTTACCTTTAGATTTTTTGATTAAAGGAAATTGCATATACACAATGTTTGACTCATAATCTAAGTTAAAATCATGTTTAAAGTATTTTTTCCCATCAATATCTTTCAAAGTTACCTTATAAGGATACTGATTAATATCATCATTTCCAAAATATAAAAATATACCATAAGCGTTATCTTCACTTATCTTTATATGTTGTACTATCGGAAAAGTAGCTGTTTTCTTCTCTGATTCAATAGTATTGTCATATAAATAAGCGTTATTTGTTTTTTGAGGCTTGACAATTAAAACAACTACAAATAGCAAAATACCAAGAAATATTAATAAGTAACAAAACAACTTTTTCCAGTATTTTAATAAGTAATTTTTCCAATGCTCTAACCACTCCATAACTCTACTCCTCACTTTTCTTATCTAACCTAAAAGCATATCCATAACTCATATTATCATTATAGAATGGATCAGATAATAACTTTTCCTTCCATTTATCACACATATAATCCGTTTCTTCCTTAAATCTTTTTATTTGATCATCTCTCATATCATTTCCTCTAGATAAAGATTCATAATGAAATAACTCTACATGAGGAAGAACAACATTATTATACCCATTTTTCAATAATTTTAAATTAAAATCAACATCATTATAAGCAACCTTTAATTTTTCATCTAGCCCCAATACTTCTAAGTATTTTTCTTTTTTGACCATCAAACAAGCAGCAGTCACACAAGACCAATCATATACAGAAACTAATCTACCAAAATAACCGTATTGATTTCTTCCTGTAGAAACATTTGCATGCATAGCAATACCTCCAACACCAATTACTACACCCGCATGCTGAACAGTTTGATTAGGATACAATAATTTAGCCCCAACACAACCAATATGTTTCTGACTAGCATAGCCAACCATATCATGAAGCCACAAAGGACTTATCACTTCTGTATCATTATTAAGAAGAACAATATACTCTCCACTTGCCATCTTTACTGCCTCATTATTTAAATAAGAATAATTAAATTCACACTCTAACCTTAAAACCTTAAAATTATCATATTTCTCTTTATAGATATCAAATAAATCAAAAGTTTCTTTTAAAGAACTATTATTATCAACAACAATAACCTCAAAATTAGAATATTTTGTCTTTTCATAAATTGATTTTAAACAAGTATCTAATACACGAGCTTTATCTTTAGTAGGAATAATAATACTAATCTTAGGTTCCTTTTGATACAAATATTCAATTCTATACATTTCAGGACTACCAATTAAATGGACATTAGCCTTTATTTTATTTCTTTTAAAATAATCTTCAAGTGCTCTCTTTCCAGCATCATAAGCATAATTTTTATGACTCCCTCCACTAGAAGTAGACCCTTCAGTCATTCGCCAATGATAAAGAATTTTATCAACATGCCCTATTTTTCTAGTCTTATCAACTACTCTTAAAAATAAATCATAATCTTGTGCTCCATTATACTCTCCACGAAATCCTTTTATTTCATCAATTAAACTTTTTCTAATCACTGTAAAATGACAAAAATAATTAGAAGAAAGAAACGTATCTAAAGAAAAATCAGGCTTAAAGTGAGGAAAGCATCTTTTTCCATCATAATCTAATTTATCTTCATCACTATAAATCAAATCTAAATCAGAATCTTCATTCAATCTTTTAACCATATAATATAAAGCATCTTTATCCAAAACATCATCATTATCAACTAACCCAACAAACTCTCCTCGAGCAAGCGTTAAAGCACTATTAGTAGCCTCACTGATATGACCATTCTTTTTTCGATAAATAACACGAATCTTAGAAGATTTTTTTTCATATTCTTTTAATACTTCCAAAGTCTCTTTCTTAGTAGAACAATCATCACTAAGACAAATTTCAAAATTATCATAACTTTGCCCTAAAATACTATCCAAACATTCTTCCAATAATTTCCTTGGTGCATTATAAACAGGAATAACAATACTAATTAAAGGCTGATAGTCAAACTTTTGATAAATAACTTTTTCTTCGTTTTCCTCTAACCACTTCTGATAATCATTATCTACTAAAGGATTATAAAACAATTCATCAACATTTTTATTTTCCATATTATTAGAAAATGAACGAAGATATTGTTTCATCATTCTAGGTGGAACCAAAAAATGATGTCTCTGCCACATTAAACGAATAGTTTTCACTACAATTTTAGGTAATCTTTTTAATTTAGAAAAAAACTTCTTACCACTTACACAAATCCGAAAAGACATTCTAGAAAATAAAGAAACATTTTTTTTCAAAAAAACTTCCTGATCATAATAAACTTCCACAATTTTATCTTTTTTTTCTAAAGAAACATAAATATCAAAATCATCAGTTTTTATTCCTTTTATCTTATTTACAACATACTCTTTATCTAAAATAATTCTATTTTCATACTTTTTCTCTACACCATCAATAAATATTTTTATTTTACTTTTTGTTTTACAATATCCCTTTAATTCTAATTTAGCATTTCTAACTCCATTAATATACCAAGTAGATAACCTAAAATCTTTCTTCATAGCTCCTCCTATACTTCTTCTGCAAATCCTTTTTGTAATTTTTCAAAAATCAAATAGCCAATCATAAAAAGGAAGATACTAAAAATACTTACCACTCCAAGTCCTATTAAATCAGGCATCTTTTGATAAAAGAAAATACTTCTATAAGCATTAACTAAATAAGCCATTGGATTTACTTTTAAAACCCATGCTAATTTTTCAGGAAAAATATCTGGAGTATAAAGAATAGGTGTTACATAAAAAGCCATACTCAAAATAAAATTAACAATATGTTCAATATCTCTCATATACATCTCTATTGCACTTAAAATAAAAGTAAAACCTAATAACATAATATATTGAATAATTGCAATTAAAGGCAACCATAAAATTTGACAACTAATTCCAAGTCCACTACCTAAACAAAATAAAACAATAATTAAACAAGAAATTAAAAAATTAACTAAACAACTTGTAACAGTAGAAATTGGTAAAATAATCCTAGGAAAATAAACTTTTTTAATAATATCTGCATTACTTAAAACAGAAATAAGTCCCATATTAATCGAACTAGTAAAAAATGTCCAAGGAATAATTCCTGTAATCAAATAAATTAAATAATTCTCTACTTTAATTCGCATAATATATGGAAAAACAATAGCATAAACCAAAACAGATAATAAAGGATTAATAAAACTCCATAATACACCCAAAAAAGATCCCTTATACTTACCCCTAATATCTTTCTTTACATTAGATTTCAAAAACTCCCTATAATGTCTTAAATCATTAACTAAACCCATTTCTTATCACCTACTGACATTCCTTTAAGTATTTTTCAATAACATCTTTAGTATTTCCATCTTCTTTAACAATACCATCTTTAATCCAAATTGCACGATTACACAACTTTTTAACAGACTCTAAACTATGCGTAACAATAACAATAGTTTTATTACTATCCCTTAAACTTTCTAATTTTTTAAAACATTTATCCTGAAAATGTTGATCCCCTACTGCTAAAATTTCATCAATAAGTAATATATCAGCATCAACATTAATAGCAACACTAAAAGCAAGACGCATATACATACCAGAAGAATAAGTTCGAACAGGATTATCAATAAATTCTTCTAATTCCGAAAAAGCAATAATATCATCTAATCTCTTATCAATTTCCTTCTTAGAAAGACCAAAGATAGAAGCATTAAAATAAATATTTTCTCTTCCCGAAAAATCAGGATGAAACCCTGCTCCTAACTCCAATAAAGAGGTAAGTTTTCCTTTAGTCTGAACCGTTCCTTTAGTAGGATAAATAATTTTTGTCATCAATTTTAATAAAGTTGATTTTCCACTACCATTTGTTCCAATTAACGCAACTGTTTCACCTTTTTTTATTTCAACATTAATATCTTTTAAAACAGTTCTAACTTCTTTATTTCCTCTTTTCCAAAAAAGTAATTTCTCCTTCAATGTATTTGCCTTATCAAAATAAACATTAAATACCTTTGTCATATTCTTTACTTCAATTGCATTACCGCGTTTCATTACCTTCACCAATACTCTCTATGATATCATCATATAATTTTACAATTTTCTCTTCCTGATTTTCATTTCCATATTTTAAATAACACTTTTTCTTAGCTGATTCAATAACATCTTGCATTTCTTCATAATTTAAATATATATATTCTATTTTATCATACCAATCCATTTCTGTACACAAAAAGCCATCTTTTCCATCCTCAATAATCTCATGATAAACAGAATTATCAGTAGCACAACTAACAACATCTACAATACTAGCCTCAAAATACTTAAGTTCACTCTTACATTGATTAAACTCATGATTCTGTAAAGGAATAATATTCAAATCAACTTCCCCAATTTTATATTGCAATTCTTCATACGAAACAAACTTATCAATTAAAATTCGTCCTTCTTTTTTTAAATTTTCAAACCGCTCAGACAAAGACATAAACCCAACTATTTTCAAATAAATATTATCATATTTATCCATTAGCTTTACAAGAGCCGATTCAACAATCTCCAAATCTCTTTGATGAGAATTAGAGCCACTAAAATAACCAATAATAAATTTATCATTCCTAGTTTCTTTTTTCTTTAATGAACAAATTTTTTTCGATTCTCTTTCTTGCTCAATATTTAAAAAATTAGAAAGCACCCATACTGGCTTATTAAAATCAGAAGCAATATGTTCTTTTAAATCTTTTGTTGTTACAATAAAACCATCACTTATAGAAGCAATTAACTCATATCTCTTAGCAAGAGCAAAAAAAGAATCAATTGTAGCCTCTCGATAATCACCAACACTATTTAAATATTTTGGTACATATTTAGTATGATAAATTAAATCATCCATATCATAAATAACAGGAATTTTATGTTTCTTAATTACTCTAATAAAGCTTTCAAGTTCAAAGCTCCACTTTGCTCTTTGTAAAATAATTAAATCTATCTTAGAAATCAAATCATATATACTATAAAGTTCACTTACTAAAAAACAAGTTACTAAATATTTAGAATTATCCATCATTGCTTCCATTACATTATAAGTTCGATAACGGAACGTAGAATTATCAAAAACATCTTTAATATAAATAACATTCTTCTTCTTACTATTTAAAAACTCATAATATCGAATAGAAAACTCTGGTATATTTAATTGCATATCAAAATCAGTATCACACTTTAATTTATACATCTTTATCCTCCTGTATCCTATCTAATTTTTTTTCAAATTCTTTATAACCATTATCAATTTTAGTATTTTCAAATTGATTATTCCAAACAATATCTTTATCATTCACACAGTTTAAATCAATGATTTCTTTTTTTACATAATCCATTTCCTTAACAAATCCCATAATAGCAGGTACTTCATAAGTATTTTCTTTTCTTAAATAAGATAACTGAAACACAAAATTAGCATGACTATCTATCTCTGTTACTCTTCTAATCCTAACATTTGTATCAAAATGAAATTTAAAATCATTATCATAATCAACAATATTAATCATCCATTCATCTGGATTAAATTTACCATTTAAAAAAGCCTCATTTAAAAGTTCAACTCCAACAATAAACATATCATTAAAATCACAATAAAGCTGATTCAAATCATTTATTTTTAACTTCTGATGATTAGTTTCAAACTTTAATTGACAAGATTTTAAATGTTGAAGTACTTTTCTATCATCTAATAAACAAATAACATTTGAATTACAACAAATATTAGATACCTGATAATAAATAGACTTTTCTAAATTATCTAAATCATTTAAATAAAAATAAATTTTATTATTCATACTTGCCGTATTAAGTAATGCTCTAGCATTCTTCCATGAAGTACAAACATATTTCTCTTCTAAACCAATCTCTAAATAATTAGAACTCTTCAAATTCAAAAATACAGTATTTTTAGGTAAAGACAAATTATTCTTTTGAAGAAATTCTTTTAAAATTTCAAAATCAGCCGAATTATAAATAATTCTTAATTGATAATTATCATGATAACAATACTTTAAAACAAATTGAAACAATAAGTTCATCCCATAAACACAATCATCAATCTCATCAAAAAACAAATTAATTCTCTTAATATTACTATCATATACATAAGTCTTATAAAAATAAGGACAACCATAAATCTCCTCATAAACCTTCTTTAAACTAAGGCCATTATCTTTTTCAATAATTCTATTTTCAGCCTTACCAAATTTTAAATAATGAAGAAGTGGATTTACTCCAGCATCTTCTACATCCTTGTAATTTTTTAAATAAAAATTATTAGAAAATTCATAACTAGGAGATCTCCCTTCTTTCCAACCATAATAATAATAATGACGGCAAGCGTCCATGTTAATGTTTGGATTTTCTCTTTTATAGTAATCTTCATCAAAATACTTACTGTTTCTAATTAAATTAATATTTTCTTGATCAACACTATGAGTTCCAAATATTTTTTTTATCAATTCAAACAAAACATTCACCTCTTCTATGAAATATACAATATAATTATAACATTCATTTACAAATACAGTCAAGAAATCATAAAAATACTAAAGACTATTACAACCAATTTCATAAACTTTTGCAAATTTGAAACACGATAATAAATATCTAAAAAAATTTCAACCAATAACATTATCAAAATCATTGAATTTTAACAACTACTCCTCTACTTCTGATAACTTAACAACAATGATATCATCTATAACAGTAATACAATCTTTAGCAGGAAATGCAGGTAACTCCTTTATAATTGATCGTTTTGAAAAATTACTAATTAACTTTTCATCGGTAATAATATTCATAGGGTATCCCATAATATTATTAATAAATGTTCTATAAGTACCCAAATATGTAACAGCGAAATTTCCAGATAATCCTACATCTTTATAATTAAAATAATTATTTTTAGCAGATATACTAGAATTTTCTAAATCTCCAATAAACATTACTTGAGAAACTTTAGGAACATAATCGTTAACTTCTTCAATTTTATATATTATTCTATTCAAAGTAGCATAAGTATAAGAATATTCAACATGCTTCTTCATATATATTTGATTAGAATAAATAACACCATTAAAAATTAAAGCACACATTGTTACTGCATTTATCAAACAATACATTATTTTTTTATTTCGAGCAAACTTAATTTTATTATTTTCAAACACAGAAATACAAAATACATAAGGAATAAAAAGAGAGTATAACATTAAACCATGTTCCATACCATGAGTAATTACATATATTATATTTCCACCTAAAGGTAATAATAAAGTAATGATTACTAGTATTATAACATTTTGAAAATTAATTTTATTTTTAATTAGATTAATTAAAATTACTCCTCCATTGACGAAAAAGCAAATAAATGATAATACCGAAATCAATCTTTCCGCATATATTGAGGGATGTATATAGTATCGAAAAAATTCTTTATAAGCACCTTTTATTAAAAGAATATCATCATTAATATTCAAATATGTTGAAATTGATGGGATACTATTATAAGAATTTACCCCAGATACACCATAAATTTTTTGAAATATTCCAATAAACATATAATAAACTAAAATACTAAAAATTAATACCAATATATACCTAAGCACTTTTCTCAAAATATTCTTAAATTTAATATTTTGTAAAATATCCTGAATCAAACTAAACATAAGAATCAAAATGGCGACTTGCCAATAACTCTGATATAAAGCTAAAGAAATAGCTAAAAAAATAACTGCTAATATATTTCTATTCTTATATTTAATACAAAAATATGTACCAATACAACTACTCATTAGCGCCAACATAAATACATCTATTGAGTATATATATGTCGCAGATATTAAACAAAAAACAGAATTAGTCACTAATACTCCGGATGTTAGCACATTACCAAAAACAGTTTTAATTTTTAATATGTCAGTAATCAAATATGTAGAAAAACTAACATAAACCAAAGATAGCATCCCAACGATAAAGGGAGAATAGAGTTTTCCTCTAAAAATAACATAAATTGGTTGTAAATATCTGCCAATCATTACTTGCCATAAACCATCAGATTGAATCATCATACTTGAATCATGAGAAAAGTTAAAATCTAAAAAGCCATATGCATTTCCAATTAGTCCAAATAGAAAAACACATATAGCAATAATAAATAATCTTTTTGAACCAAATACTTCTTTTAATAGATTTTTTCTAATATCATTAAATAACTTAGACATTTTAATAAAATCCTCCTATCTTTAAAAATAAAATACAATAATTTTTATATAAACTAAATACGTTCAACAAATTTTTACCTATCTACAACGTCTCTGTAAAAAGAAAAGATAATAAAAATCAAGTATTATTATCTATATTAATTTTATCTAATTACAAAAAACAACTATTTTTCTAATAACATGATATATAAACCTAATCATAAAAAGAATTAAATTTACAAAAAAGAAACAACAACTCAAGATAATTAAAAACCTAAAATAAAACTTTTTTAGAAAAACACTATTATACAGATAAATCAAACAAGTTAATAAGTAAACCATATTTAATAAAAAGTTTATCTTTTCTTTAGCATATACTTTAAAAATATCATCTACTTTATTAATTCTTTTAAAAATAAAAAACAACAAATTTTTCTTTTTTAACTTTCTAAAAGCCGAAATATCATACGTTACACCGTGAACAGACAAATCTTTTATTCTTTGAACATATGTATTTACAATCTTATTCTTATTTTCATAATCAAAAACATTAAAATAAGGGAAAATACAAATTTCAGTTATCTTAATAATATCTTTAAAAAAATCAATATGATGCTGTTCAAGTTTTCTATTTTCGTCGCGATGAGATATTCCACCATCGCGATGAAACAACCCATTAATTTTAGGATCGAATATCATTTTATAGCCATTTAATGATAAATTCAAAAAAAGAGAGTAATCTTCCACATATTTATATCTTTCGTCAAAATTATGAATTTTTTTTAAGGCATCCATTTTTACCATAGAAGCTCCCATAGCAATAAAACATTCATTAGAAAGAACTTTAAATTGACCCAAAGAAGATAATTGATTAAACTCTTCTCCTTTATTATAATCAATAAACTTATAACATAATTTATTTAATTCTTTATCCATCATATAACACTGACCAAAAATAAGGGCAACATCTTGCTCATTTTTTTCAAACGAATCAACATATTTTTCTATAACATCATTTGAATACAATTTATCATCTGCGGCAAAAATTAAAACATAATCCCCAGTACATTTTGTTAAAGCTTGGTTTAAACTTTTTACCGTCCCTAAATTTGTGGAATTAATTTGCCAAACAATCTTCATTTTATTTACATTTTTTCTTTGACAATATTTTTTTAAGTCATTTAAATCTATATCATCTGATGCATCATCAGCAAATATCAATTCAATTTCCTTATAACTTTGTTGAAACACAGAATCAAGAGCAATTTTTACATACTCTGATTGATTATAATGAATTACTATTATTGAAACTTTTTTTTTCATTTTACTTTACTCCACTTTAAAATTATTTATGATGTTAATCACATATTCTACTTCTTCATCTGTCATCCCATAATAAAGAGGCAAAGACAATTCTTCTTTGGAAATTTGTTCAGCAATTTCTAGATCATTTAATTTATCAAATTTATATGCCTGTTGTTTAGCGATGGATATTGGATAATGAATTAATGTCTCAATTCCATTATCTTTTAAATACTCTTGCAATTTATCTCTATTCTTGCATCTTACTGCAAAAATATGCCAAACATGAGTTCTATCGCTCCCAACTTTTGGAAGAACTATTTCATTATTGGTTATCTTATTTAAATACATTTCTGCTATTTGCTGTCTCCTAATTGTATACTTGTCTAAATATTTCAACTTAATTCTCAAAAAGCCCGCTTGAATTTCATCAAGTCTTGAATTTACTCCTTTGTATATGTGGTGATATTTTTCTATTGAACCATAGTTTGCGATTGCCCTAACTTTAGTAGCTAAATCCTTATTATTTGTTACAATTGCCCCAGCATCCCCTAATGCACCCAAATTTTTGCCGGGATAAAAACTAAAGCATCCTATGTTAGATAATGAACCAACTTTTTTTTGCTTGTACATTGCGCCATGAGATTGAGCACAATCTTCAATAACATATAAATTATATTTTTTAGCAACTTCATTTATTTTGTCCATATCACTACTCTGCCCATACAAATGCACCGCAATAATAGCTTTTGTTTTATTCGTGATATATTTCTCTAGATTTTCCCCAGATAAATTATATGTGTCTATATCTGGATCAACCAAAACTGGATGAGCACCAACATAAGAAACTGCTAAAGCAGTTGCAATATAAGTATTTGAAGGAACAATAACCTCATCACCTTCTTTTATCCCCAATGCCAACAAAGCCAATCGAAGTGCATCTAAACCATTTCCCACTCCAACACAGTATTTTGTTCCTATATATTTTGCGAATTCTTCCTCAAATTTTTTATCCTCTTCTCCGCAAATGTACCATCCCTTATCATAAATATCTGTAAATTTATTCATCATTTCATCTCTAATTTCATCATGCATATATTTCATGGTAGAAAATAATATTTTCATCATTTCACTCTCCTTATTACTTCTTTTAACCATCGTAAAGGTTTTGTAATCTTCCAAGAAACAGAGTTATTCACTCCTTCTATTATATTTAAATAATACTCCTCTATCTCCTTTTTCTCACGTTCTATCTCGTCAATACAAAAGTATTTAACCATAACATTACCAGTCTCATGATATAAATCATTTATATTAAAATCATACTTTAACAGTTTATTCAGTATTTTTCTTTCATTTAAAATTAAATATTCAAAAGCATAACACTTATTATATGAATTAAGATAATTCATATTCAAAAGTTTGAAAAATTTTTCACACTCAATGCTAAAATCTTTATCATCTATATTCTTCTTAAAATCATTAGCAAATACTTTTTTAAAGTCTTCATCAGTTAAACTGGTTATTAATCTACTATTTATAAAAAACATCTCATTTAATTGCCTAATCGTATTATTTAAATTGGAACTACTTAAACTTCCATTATCAATTCTTCTATATCCCATTAATTTTTCGTTAAGGATATAGATATCATACTTTTGAATTAATCTAGTCCAGTATTCATAATCATGTAATTGTCTAAAGCTATTATTATAAAAGCCAATTTCTTCAAATACCTTTCTCGGCATTAAAGAACTAGAATGACATAAATGATTCCCTACATCATAGAATAATTTTATTCTATCATATCGGCTCATGTTTTCATTTTTAAAAACATTAAACATTTGTGAATCATCAAATATTTCACTATTTTCATTAATAATATCAGTTTCAGTAAAAACACAACCAACATTATTTATATTTTTTTTATAAAGTTTTTCTATATACTTAACTTGTTTTTCTATTTTAGTTGGATACCAAACATCATCAGAACCAATTATAGCAATATAATCCCCAGATGCATGTTCTAACAATTTGTTAATCGAATAAACAACGCCCCTATTTTCTTTTGAAAAATATTTTTTTATTCTTTTATCTTTAATTTTATTTATTTCTTTTGCCGTACTATCCGTAGAACAATCATCAGAAATAAGTATTTCTAAATTTTGATATGTCTGATTAATAACACTACAAATACACTCTTTAATATAAATTTCATGATTATATGCTGGAATTAAAACACTCACCAATTTCATTTAATTTCACCTATATTTTTCTCTCATAATAATAATTCAATAATAATTTTATTACTTTTTTAATATTTTTTTAAAATAACGCTTTGCCTCTTTTTCGTAATCCTCATAATCTCTAATATAATCATCTTCATTATACTTTTCACTTGCTAAAACCATTAAAACAGCATCATTAGAAAAATTATACATCTCTCTCCATATCATATTTCCAATATATAATCCTTCACTTGGATTATCTAATATATATTCTTGTTCTTCAAAAGGTGTCTTTGCTAAAACAACAACACTTCCAGAAGTTGCAATTAATAATTGATCTAAATTATAATGGGAATGTCTCCCACGAACAATATCACTACCAACATTATACATATAATAAACTCTATTTAAAGGAAATTTCAAATTTTTAGGGTTTTCCAGTGCAATCAAATCTCCTCTATTATCCGTTATTGGAGCATATTTTACTTTTTTTACATTTATCATTTCTTTTTCATTATTCTTCCATATTTGAACAAAATTGTTTTTATCAATGCTATACCAGTTAATATCTGACATTACTCCTTTTATTTCAAGAGATTTATTTTCCACTCTATCAAATTTAAAACCAAATTTTTCATAGAATTTATTTGCTCTTACATTTTCTTTTAAAACATACAAATAAACATTTTCAAGTTTTAAATCAAAAAAAGCATATTTTAATATCTTTAAAGTTGCCTGAAATGCAACACCTTTTCCCTGTACCCCTTTCCTAATACAAATTGCATATTCGGCACTTTTAAAATCTTTTTCTATATTTTTTAAACTTATCGTTCCCAAATATTCATCATTTGAATTATCAACAATGGCAAAATTAATATCTCTATCACTGATTGAATTCCTAATAAATTCTTTTTGGATTTCCGCATTTGCAAGTTTACTAAAATTGTTTTTTAAATATTTTGTCAACTCCTCATCGGACATCCATTCAATCATATATGGAATATCTTTCTCTTCTAATTTTCTTAATTTAATCATTTTTTTTACCTCTACTTTTACTCTTAGAATAATCATTTTTTATAAAATTTACAATTTTATACTTTACTTGACCGTCATATTCATCAAATAACTCTTTAATTAATTTTTCTCTTTCCGATTTTAAAATATCATTTCCCATTTTTAATTCTGAAATTTGGTTGGTCAATTCTTCAAAATTGTTAACTAAATAACATACTTTATATATTTTCTCTAAAATGCAATTAGAACTCTTTTCATTTCTCTTACAAATAATTATTGGCTTATTATAAAGCAAATATTCAATAATTATTGAGGAATAATCTGTTATCAAAATATCAGAATCCCTAAAAGTATCTTGATATTCAGAACTATTATCATACACATATCTCAACCCATCATATATTTTTAGATAATTTTTTACCTCTTTTGAACTCATTTGTTTTTTGGCAACAAAATTATCAAACATCATTGGGTGAGGCCTAAATACAAATTGTACATCATTATATTTTTTTACAAACGATAATAAATTTTCTTTGTATTCAAAAAATGAAGTGCCACAAATTTCATTATCAGTTGTCCATCTTGGTGTCCACAAAATATTATAATATCCTCTTCCAAACATAGATTTATTATTTTTAATTTGCTTTTTTAACTCATCAAGGTAGGGATAACCATAATTAACAGTTATTTTTCTTTTATCTCCTCCAAAAATTTGATTTGCTACACAGTCCTTTTCATATTCATTTTCTGCAAAGAAAATATCTAAATCAGAAAAGAAGTCATTATTAAATGCCGCATTACTAGTATGTTTCGATAAATTATAACCATAATTCATATAACATGTTCTTGCGTAAGAAGAAATTATTTTTGAATTATAGCATTTAGGTAAATAAATATTGTATGGCCTTTGAAAAAAGACATAGTCTGGATTATATTTCTCTAAATCAAACCAATCGTTTCCAACTCTAGCATTAATTACACAATCTCCCAATTTTTCTTTCCAATATTTGTAATCTTCTATTGAATAATTATTAATATCACTTGGAAAGGCCAAAACTTTGATTTCAACACTAGGATCATCGACCATTGTTTTAATTATATCTTTTACTTTATAATATCCTGCTTTATATTGTACGATATACACAACTCTTATTTTTCTTTGTTTTTTTTTCCAAAAATTCATAAAACTAGCATCTCCTTTGTTATAAATGTTATTTTTCTACAAAACTAAATGCACTTCATCTTAATACTGAAAATATTTTGGACTCTTTCCTAATACCAAATGCTTAGTATCCTTCTCACTAGTAATAGGCTTATCTATTCCATACTTTTTAAACATACCATCCCAATCAATACCAAGTTCAGGATCGTTCCAATAAATTCCCCCTTCATAGTCAGGAGCATAATCATTATCAATCAAATACTGAAAAATAGTATTATCCTCTAAACTAATAAATCCATGAGCAAATCCTCTTGGAACATATAATTGCCTTCCACTTTCCTTATCGTTAGCATCATATGGTTTTAATAAAACTGCTACATGTTTTCCATAAGTAGGAGAACCTTCTCGAATATCTACAACAACATCAATAGCACTTCCCTGTATTACTTCAACTAACTTAGTCTGACATTTAGGATTCTTTTGAAAATGAAGTCCTCTTACTACACCTTTAGCACTTTTACTACGATTACACTGTACAACACCATAAAATTTAATTCCTTCTTTATCCATTTCTTTTTGAATAAAGAAAGGACTAAAATATCCTCTCTCATCTCCAAAAACACTAGGTTCTAATATATAACAATCTTTTAATTCAGTAGCAATCTTCTTCATTATTTATCCTCCTTAAAAGCATTCTTATATTCACCACTTAAAATATTTTCTATCCAATCCTCATGATTTAAATACCAATCAACCGTTTCTTTAATTCCCTCATCAAAAGTATAAGTTCTATTCCAACCTAATTCTTTTTCTACCTTTGATGAATCAATTGCATATCTTAAATCATGACCCTTTCGATCAGCAACAAAAGTAATTAAATCTTCACTCTTACCCATCTGTTTCAATATTGTTTTCACAACTTCTAAATTACTTTTCTCAGAGTGTCCACCTAAATTATAAACTTCTCCGTCAACACCTTCACGAACAATCTTATCTACCCCAATATTATGATCGATAACGTGAATCCAATCCCTTACATTCTCTCCTGTTCCATAAACTGGAATCTTTTCATCTTTTAACGCCTTAGAAATCACTAAAGGAATTAATTTTTCAGGAAACTGATAAGGACCATAATTATTACTACATCTACTAATCGTCACAGGAAGTCCATAAGTTCTATGATATGCCATAACAAGTAAATCAGCACTAGCCTTTGAACTAGAATAAGGACTAGAAGTATGAAGAGGCGTACTTTCTGTAAACAATAAATCTGGTCTATCTAAAGGTAAATCCCCATATACTTCATCTGTAGAAACTTGATGATATCTCTTAATCCCATACTTTCTACAAGCATCCATCAAAACACTTGTCCCAATAATATTAGTGGTTAAAAAGATACTAGGATTCTTAATCGAATTATCTACATGACTCTCAGCAGCAAAATTAATGACAACATCAAATTTTTCTTCTAAAAATAACTTATCAATAAATTCCCTATCCGTAATATCCCCATGAACAAATTTAAAGTTTTCTTTTCCTTCTAAATCTTTAATATTATTATAATTTCCAGCATAAGTTAATGCATCTAAACAAACAAACATATCACTCTGATATTTCTTTACTTCATAATGCATAAAATTACTACCAATAAAACCAGCCCCACCAGTTACTAAAAATTTCATTTTACTCCCTCTTTCTTTAACTCACGAATATATCTTTTTACGGCATCTTGCCACTCTGGTAATCTTTTCATCCCTATATCATCTAGACTCTCCTTACTAAGTTTAGAATTTAATGGTCTTTTAGCAATTGTTTTATAATCTTTTGTTAATATAGGATGAACCTTAACTTTCTTACGGCTCTCTTTAAAAATAAATTCTGCAAACTCATACCAACTACAATAGCCTTCATTTGTCACATGATATAAACCTTTAACATTACTTAAAAACATATTTACTAAAAGACCTGCTAAATCTTTTGTATAAGTTGGACTACCAATTTGATCACAAACAACATTTAACTCTTTATGTGACTCTGCTAAATTTAACATTGTCCGAATAAAATTCTTTCCATTAATCCCAAATACCCAAGAAATTCGAACAATAATATGATTATCATACTCACGAATAAAATTCTCTCCTAAGTATTTTGTCTTCCCATAATAATTCACAGGATTAACCTTATCTTCTATTTGATAAAGTCCCTCTTTCGTACCATCAAAAACATAATCAGTACTAATATAAATAATTTTTGCTCCCACTTCTTTTGCCGCTTCAGTCAAATACTTTGTTCCAAGAACATTAACTTGATAGCATTTTTCTTGCTCTTCTTCTGCCTTATCCACTGCCGTATACGCTGCACAATGAAAGATAACTGAAGGACGATATTCCCTTATCATCTTCTTAACAGCATCCTCATTCGTAATATCCAAATCTACTCTTGTCGGTGCTAAAATATCTGTATAGCCTCTTTCTAACAATTCACGTTTTACATCATAACCTAATTGTCCATTCACACCTGTAATAAAAAACTTCATTTATTATCTCCTTTTATTCTAAAAATACTGAAAAGTCTTATTAACCAAACATAACAAAATTTTTATATTTTATTTCCCTTTTTCTAAAACTTTCTTTAAATATTTACCATACCTATTCTTTTTCATCAAATCAGCACTCTTTTCTAATTCTTCCTCTGATAACCATCCTTTATAATAAGCAATTGCCTCAGGACAACAAATTACCTTATCCTTATTATTTTGAATCGAACGAATCATCGCTGTAGCATCAGCCATCGACTCTTCTGTACCAGTATCAAACCAAGTATATCCTTCATCTAAAAGACAAGCTTTTAAAATTCCTTCTTGTAAATACATGTCATTTAAAGTAGTAATTTCTAATTCTCCTCTTTTTGAAGGTCTAACAAGAGAAGCTTTATCGCTTACTCCCTTAGGATAAAAATAAAGTCCCGTAATTGCCAAATCACTCTTAGGTTGAAGTGGTTTTTCTTCAACACTTAAAACATTTTTGGAAGAATCAATCTCCATAATTCCAAATCTCTCTGGATCTTTAACATGCACCCCAAAGATAGTCGCGTATCCTTCTATTGCATTTTGAGAAGCATTCATCAATACTTCTTCAAAACCACTACCATAGAAAATATTATCACCTAAAACCATCGCACATGCATCATCCCCAATAAACTCACGACCTAATAAAAAGGCTTGTGCAAGTCCATCAGGAGAAGGTTGAATAGTATAAGTAATATTCACTCCCAAATGTTTTCCATCTCCTAATAATCTCTTAAAAGATGCTTGATCTTCCCTTGTTGTAATCAACAAAATATCTTTTATCCCAGCTTGCATTAAAGTCGATAAAGGATAATAAATCATTGGCTTATCATAAACATTTAATAATTGTTTAGAAGTCCCCATCGTAATTGGATAAAGTCTTGTACCAGATCCCCCTGCTAAAATAATTCCTTTCATTTTTTACTCCTCCTTAAATTTTTCTTTTTATTTTTATTTAAAAACGGAAGTTTCCCTTCTATTCTTTTATCACTAATAATATCTGTTCTTATTACCAAAGTAATAACCACAATAAATAACAAACTATAAATAATAACCCCTGCATTACTATCATCCATAACATAAATGATAGAAGCAATAGCAAATAAAACATCAAAAAAATAAATAATTAAAACAGCTTTTGTTACTGAAAAATTTAACTTTAATAACTGATGATGCAAATGACACTTATCTGGCATAGCAATAGATTCATGTTTTAACATCCTTCTAATAATAGCAAACAAAGTATCCAAAATAGGAATAGCAAGTAAAAAGATAGGTACAATCAAAGAAGTAAAAGTAACATTCTTATACCCAAGTAAAGAGATTACAGAAATAATATATCCTAAAAATAAACTACCAGAATCCCCCATAAAAATACTAGCCGGATGAAAATTATGAACCAAAAACCCTAAGGTTGCTCCTAACATAACAAAAGTTAATATCACATCTAATCCAGATGATTTAAACATCACTGCAATAATCCCTATCATCAAAAAGTAAATAGCAGCAATTCCTCCTGCAAGACCATCTAATCCGTCAATAATATTAATACAATTCATAATTGCTACAATAAAAACTACCGTAACAATAGAAGCAAATCCTCCAAAATTAAAATATAAACCAAAAGCACTCATATCTTGCAAAACAATTCCCCCATAAAAAGGAATAACCATAGCCGCTGCAATTTGTCCAAGAATTTTATAACGAGCAGGAACTGGCTTAATATCGTCAATCATTCCTGTTAAAATAATAATAAAACTACCAATCAAAACAGCATTCATCTGAATAGATTCTCTACCAAATAACATATATCCTAGCAAAAAACCAGCATAAATTCCTAAACCACCTAACCTTGGAATAGGTACCTTATGTACCTTCCTCGCATTAGGAATATCTAACGCCCCAATATGAATCGCAATTCTTTTCACAATAGGGATAAAAATAACCACAAATAAAAATACAATAAATACCATCATAAATAGTTTTGAATATTCCATACTACACCTCTATTTAAAGTGTAGCACATCTAAGATTACTTGACAACCTACTTAACAACGACTTTACAAAAAACATTTTTACAAAAAAAATACTGATATAGACTTTCATCCTCAATCAGTATTTTTATTTAAGATAAGAAAACTCTCTTAAAATATCACGACTTTTTAAATATAATCCTGAATATCTATCATAATAGTCATCAATAAAAATAGATATCTCTTTCTTTACTTCATCCCGAATATCAATTCGCTTAACCTTATCCAAATCTACCAAAGATAACATTTTAATTAATTTAATCATCTTTAAAGAATAAACAAATTCCCCACCAACACATCTCTTACAAAGATAACCTCCCTTATAACTAGAAATCGTAATAATATCTTCCTTATTACCACAACTAACACAGCAAGAAAGTTCTGGCTGAATACCAAGATACTTAAGTAACTGTAATTCCACAATATTAGTAATGACTTCAGCATCATAACCTTCCTCAATCTTTGCTAAAGCAGAAATTAATAAAGAATAAATTTGCTTTTGCTTACCATGCCGATAAACTTGACTAGCAAGGTCTAATAAAAATAAAGCATAATTTTGTTTAAAGATATCTTTTCGTATTTCTTTATAAGAAATTTCTAAATCGACTTCTGTTAGTAATGACATTCCTGATCCATACTGTCTTAAATAAAAAGTCCCTTGAGATAGCGGTGTAGATACTGCTCGAAGTTTGCTTTTCATTGTTTTGCATCCTTTAGAAAGAACCCCAATAATTCCCTCATCTTCTGTAAAAATATTAACAATCTTACTACTTTCTTTGTAGTCTACTGTACTAATCACTATCCCCATTACTTTTCTTATCATGGCAAGTCCTACTTTCTTTGTCTTTTTTATACTTTAAATAATATTCAATTTTCCCAGTCATCTTAAATAAATTCCATAAATCTTCTCTATTCATAAATTATCACCATTAAAATCATGTGCAAAATAGAAAAAATTTATACACTAATCAAGAGAAATATCTTCATAACCAAGTTGCCTAAATAAAAAACTATCCTTATCACGCCAATTAGGAACAACTTTTACTTGTAAATCTAAATAAACTTTTTTTCCTAACAATTCCTCTATATCCTGTCTTGCTTCCATTCCAATCCTTTTAATCATAGAACCATTCTTCCCAATTAAAATCTTCTTTAAATTTTCTCGATCCACAATTAAACTAGCAATTACTCGAATACTATATTTATCCTCACTAATTTCATCCACAATACAAGCAACAGAATGAGGAACTTCCTCTTTAGTATGATATAAAACTTTTTCTCGAATTAACTCAGATACAGAAAAATTCTCACTAACATTAGTAATAGTTTCTTCATCATAATATTTAATATCATCTTTCAAATATTTACTAACAGTTTGAATTAAATCATCTAAGTTTTTCTTTTTATAAGCAGATACAGGAATAATCTCACTAAAATGATATAAATCCTTATACTCTTCTATCTTAGGCAAAAGTTCTAAATAAGTAATTTTATCCATTTTATTTAAAACTAAAATAACAGGAACATCATTTTCTTTTAACTTTTCTAAAATAAACTTATCTCCATTCCCCAACTTTTCTGTAACATCAACCAAAAACAAAATGACATCAACATCATTTAAACTATAATAAGCTTGTTTATTTAAAACTTGTCCTAACTTATTATGAGGCTTATGAATACCAGGTGTATCCACAAAAATAATTTGTACATCATCTCCATGATAAATACCTTGAATCATATTTCTAGTAGTTTGAGCAGTATTTGAAGTAATAGCAATTTTCTTTCCAATAATCGCGTTTAAAAGAGTACTTTTCCCAACATTAGGTCGACCAACTATACTAACAAATCCACTTTTCATTACTTCTCCTCTTTCATACTATCATCCCCAAAAGGATATGGGCATAATTCTTCAATCGTATGCATAACAATTCTACTATCACTAAAAGTATGAGAAAATACTTTAACCTCTTTATCACATAAATCACTAAGAGCATGTCTACAAATAAAGCATGGAAAACAATCATTTTCTGTTGTACTCATCACATGAATTTCCTTAACATCTCCCTTAGTATAACCATTAGTAATCGCACTATATAAAGCATTTCTCTCAGCACAAATTCCACTAGCAGGAGAAGAAGTTTCTACGTTAACCCCACTAAACTCCCTGCCATCCTTCATCACAATAACCGATGCTACTGGATAATGATAATATTTACTATATGAATTTTTTAATAAACTTTGTAACTTTTCTTTCATTATTTATTCCTTCTTTCTATACACTAAAAATACTGATAAGTATTTCTCCATAATTAAAGTCTTATCTAGATTTACGATTTAACTCATCTACAAACTTCTGATTTACCCTATCTACATCTTCTTTACTTCCAAAATCTTGATTACCAATATGATTTAACAAACTCTTGGTTCGATTTAATAATTCTATTTGTTTTTTTCTAGTATTCACTTCAGTTATTTCTTCTTGCTGTAACTTATTATCTACTTTTTCACTCATCCACTTGATTCCAATTTGCTCTAACAAAATAATTTGTTCATCAGACATTTCTTTTTTTTGAAAAAATTGTTTTTGATTCGTAAGCCATGCTCCCAACTGAATTCGACCATCTTTATCATAAGTATATCCATCATTTGTCCGAAATTTATCAGAAATATTTAAATTACCATGATGTTCATAATAAATACAAGCATATCCATACATTTTTTCAAAACCTAAAGGACTTTTCATCTCAAAATTCATTTTTATTTTTTTTAGCAAATCATGTTTTTTTTGACTTAATTTATCATTTCTCTTCTGGCGCTGAACCCACAAACCCAAATGAATTTTTCCATCTTTATCATAAGTATATCCATTATTCGTATTAAATCGAAGTGGAACCTCTAAATTTCCATAATGTTCATAATAAGAACAAGCATATGCATACATTTCTTCCCAACTTAAAGTACTCTTTTTATTTTCAAACCGAAATTTGATTTCTGTTAACAATTTTCCTCGTTCACTATCAGGAAGAACAGTCTTTCTTTGTAACTTTATCCATTCCCCTAAAGGAATTTTTCCCATTTCATCATAAGTATATCCATCATTCGTACGGAACTTTGTAAGAACTTCTAAATTTCCATGATATTGATAATAAGTACAGGCATATTTATACATTTCTTCCCAACTTCGCTGATGATTATTAAAATCTATTCCAATTTTTAATAATAACTTTCCTCGTTCTGTTTCAAAATTTTCTCTATTTCTTTGATAAGCAAGCCATTTTCCTAAATTAATCTCCCCCATCTCATCATAAGTATATCCATCATTAGTTTTAAATTTAATCGGCACCCTTAAATTACCATAATGTTCATAATAAATACAAGCATACCTATACATATCTTCCCATGAATGACTTAACTTTTTCTTCAAATTCATCAAAGTATCAAAAAGATCAATATTTTCTACTTCTATATCAAACGATGCATCAATGAGTTTTCTTCTTTGATAAGTATTATTTTTTCTTCCTGTATTTTCTTTTAATCTATTCTTTAAATGATCTTCTAACTCTTTAATCCATTCATAATTACAAGTTAAATCAATAATAAGAGGAGAAAGTAATTTTT
>JAQXQC010000080.1 GCA_029100965.1 Bacilli bacterium
AAGGGTTCAAAACTTATTAGATGCAAATTTCAGACAACCAACACCAGAATATCAAAGGACTTTTAAAGGTTTAATGTTTTGTTATGAATGTGGTCATTTGATTGGTGTAGGTAATCCTAGAAGAGATAATAGACCAATAGAAAAACAATATGTATATACATACTGTAATTATTATAGAAAGAATAGTGCTTATAATAAATGCACACCTCACACAATGAATTATAACAATTTAGAAGATCAATTATTGCAAATTATAACTAACATATGCAAAAAGTATTTAAAATTAGTTGGATATGACGATTTGATTAATAATAGAAAGAAAACATTAAATACATATACTACTGATTTAGAAAAAAAAGTTAATAAATTAAAAATTGACTTAAAATCTATTGATCTAAAAATTGAAAAACTATATATGGACAGGTTAGATGATATTATAACACCAGATACATACAAAAAACTAACAGATAAATTTGAAAGTCAAAAAAATGGTTTGCAAAAACAAATTGAAGAATTAAATAAAAGTATAAATGATTATAATGAGAATAATAATATAGAAGAGTTATTAGCGACAAGTAAGGTAGTTAAAGAATATTTGGATACTAGAAAGAATCCACCAAGAGAACTTATTTTGAAAATTGTAGATAGAATTGAAATACATCAGGATAAAACAGTTGATATGTATTTTAAATTAAGAGGACTCAAGGAAATTGGGTGATTATGATGATTTTGTTATCACCTTATATAATGAGTCATCTCTTGGTTCTTAGTGATAACATTTATTTAGGCCGCTAATACCATAGGAAATTCAATAATTGTTTTTATGTAAGTATCTAGTACCGTACAAAGATTTTTGGAGGTATTTATTATGGGAGCAGTTGTCTCAAAAGTTAGTTCTTTTGGCCCAGTTGGTACTACTTTCTATACATTACTTAGATTTTTAAAAATGAATGATGGAGAAAACTTAAATGTTTGTGAAGTTGGTTGTTTAGATGGAAAATATACTATTCCTTTACTTAAACGAGGATATAATGTTGATGCCTACGAAATGAATAATATTTATTTATATGGTGGACATGTTCAATATCCTGTTGTTAGGGAAGATGAAAGTGTTATTCTTCAAAGAAGGACTATCTATGGTGCAGAGGATAGAATAAATATAGAAGAATTACACGATAATGTCAATTTATATAATGAAAATTTTTTCTTATACAACAATAAACAATATGATTTTGTTTGTACTATTAGATCTTTAAATAGAGATGAATATTCTGATATTTCTATGGATAAAAAAATAAAAGCATTACAAGATGCAGTAAAAGAAGATGGTGTGTTATATATTGAATATTTAATGTGGTTAGATGATAAAAACGAAGAGGGTTTAAATAACAACCAATATATAAAACAATGTGAAATGAAAAAATATTTTGACAATAATTGGGAGATAATAACATTGGTAGAGGATAGAAATCATATTATAGAGGAACCACATATTGGAAATCCAGTATTTCACAAACATAGAGTAGGAGCAATTAAGGCAAGAAAAAAGAAAAATTTTGAAAAAAAATATTTTAATGTGAATACATTTTTTAATTAAGTACATAGAAATATGTGCTTTTTTTCTTGCATAAAGGAGATGTAATTAATGGATAAGTTTAATATAAGGAGATTAGAAGGATATACTATTATGTCTAATCATCATTTAAGAGATCCGAAATTATCTTATGCAGCTAAAGGATTATTATCTTTTATGTTGACTCTTCCAGATAAATGGGATTACTCTTTTGGTGGATTAGTTCAAATTAGCAAAGAAGGTAAAAGTTCTATTAGAACATTAATAAATGAATTAAAAGAGGCTAAATACATTAAAATTAGCCAATATAGGAACGATAAAGGGTTCTTCCAGTACAATTATGATGTTTATGAAATTCCGTTTGATATGCCCATAAAAACGGCAAATTATCCGACACCCGAAAATCGGACTACCGATTATCGGACATCCGAGAATCAGCCACAAATAAATACTAATAAAGAAATAGATATAAATGATAATATAGATAAAACAAAATTTAATGTTCCAGAACATCATTATTTAACTAAGGAATTATTTAAATTGAATTACATATCAGAAAAAGATAGTAGTTCTTTTTTATTTGATGATTTATTTAATAATTATTTATCTAATGGATATACTTTTGGAGAAATAATTAGTTCAATTCATTATATAGTTCCAAGAGTAGTTAATAGAAAGTTTAAAGATGAAGATGGAAATGAAATAAAAAATAAATATGGTTATTTTAAAAATTCATTTGAGTCTAATATTTCTAAATTTAATAATATGCCTGATGAATTATATCCAGAGTTAGATGATGAATATGAATTATAAATAAGAAGGGAAGTGAAATAATGCATAAGTGTGAAGTTATATCAATCGCTAATCAAAAAGGTGGAGTTGGTAAAACAACAACTACTTTTAATTTAGGGGTTGCTTTAGCAAAGACAGGAAAAAAAGTATTATTAATAGATGCAGATCCACAAGGAGATTTAACTACTTATATGGGAATAGAGGATGCTGATGGATTATCAGTAACTCTTGCTGATTTAATGGAGAGGTCAATTAGAGATGAGAATATTAACTCAGAAGAGTCTATTTTAAAACATGATGAAAATGTTGATTTAATTCCTTCTAATTTGGAATTATCATCAATGGAAATAAGTCTAGTAAATGCAATGAGTAGAGAGAATACTATGAAAAATTGTATAGCAGATTTGAAAAATAAATATGATTATATTTTAATAGATTGTATGCCGAGCCTAGGAATGATTACTATTAATGCATTAGCATGTTCTAACAAAGTAATAATACCAGTACAATCAGAATTTTTGGCTGCTAAAGGTATGAGTCATTTAATGAAAACAGTATTGAAAGTAAAAAAACAAATTAATCCTGATTTAAAGATAGGTGGAATATTATTAACTATGGTTGATGGTAGAACTAATTTATCTAAGGATATAGCAGAAGAAATAAGAAATACTTATGGAACTGTATTTAAACTTTTTAATACACAAATACCAAGAGGTGTTAAAGCTGCTGAATCTTCAAGACAAGGTGAAAGTATTTTGTCTTATGATAAAAACGGGAAAGTTGCTCAAAATTATATAGATTTTGCAAAGGAGGTCTTAGAGTATGAACGAAAAGAAAACCAAAGAAATGCCAATACCGTTCAAGTTAGATGATTTCTTTACTACTCAGGAGACTAGAGATGAAGAAAATAAAGAAAAAATAGAAGAAATTGATTTATCTTTAATTGATGATTTTGAAGAACATCCTTTTAAAGTTGAAATAAATGATGAACTTATTAAGTTAGAAAATTCTATAAAGGAAAATGGAATTTTAAATCCAACTATTGTAAGAAAAAAAGAAAATGGAAGATATGAAATGATATCAGGACATAGAAGAAAATTTGCTTGTAATAGAATAGGTTATAATAAAATTCCTTGTATAGTTAAAGAATTATCTTATGATGAAGCAATTATATATATGGTTGATAGCAATTTACAAAGAGAAAAAATATTACCAAGTGAGAAGGCTTTTGCTTATAAATTAAAAATGGAAGCATTATCTCATCAGGGAACTTATCTCCAACATGGCGATACTTCTCGCCAACTTGGCGACAAGTTAAAAAGTGTTGATATATTGGCTTCAGAATCGGAGGATAGTGCAAGGCAAATACATCGATATATTCGACTAACATATTTAATTCCACAAATATTAGAAATGGTAGATAATTCTGAATTAGGTAAAACAAAGTGTCTAACAATGGCATTTAATCCAGCAGTAGAATTATCTTATTTAACTAAAACAGAACAGGAAGATTTGTATGATTTTATGGAATGTAATCAATCAACACCTTCTTTATCACAAGCTAAGCAGTTAAAAGAATTAAGTCTAGACAAAAAATTAAATTCAGATGTTTTATATAATATTTTGGAACAAGAAAAGCCAAATCAGATTCAAAAAATTAAATTTAATGAAAGCAAAATAAAAAGTGTACTCCCCCAAAATATTGAGCGAGATAAGATAGAAGATTATGTAGTTAAATCTATTGATTATTATACTAAATATTTAAATAGGCAAAGGGAACGCGAAAGTAGGTGATAGAAGTGTTATACTTCTTTTTATTTTGGTTATGTTTAAATAAGGTGTAAAAATTGACATATATGACAATAAAAAAATTAAATTCTATAATTCAGATAGGAGGAAGTACAATGCGAAAAAATAAAAAAAAATTAATAATCATACTTTTAATTGGAATTTTATTTATTACATTATTTATTGTCTTTAATAAAAAAGAAGAAAAGGGAAAAGTTAGTAGTGAGAAAAAAGAGATAATTGATGTTATAGAACAGGAAGAAGATGAAAAAGAGGAAGATACAGTTATAGTTGATAATCAAGAATTAAATGGAACGGATGCTACCATAGAACAAGAAGAAGTCAAAGATAGTAATAATAATAGTGGAGGAAACGGTTCTTATAATAGTTCTAATAGTGTAATTTCTAATAATTCTTCTAGTAATAAATCAACTAATATATCACCAAACAAACCT
>JAQXQC010000081.1 GCA_029100965.1 Bacilli bacterium
TAATGCAACATCAGCAGATTTCTTTCCTTTAACGATTAATTATCAAGAGAAATTTTATTCTGTTGGAAAAATACCAGGAGGATTTATTAAAAGGGAAGGTAGACCTACGGAACAAGCTATTCTAGCCGCTAGATTAATTGATCGACCAATTCGTCCATTATTTAAAGAAGGATTTCGCAATGAAGTACAAGTAATAAATACTGTTCTTTCCGTAGAACAAGATTGTACTCCAGAAATGACAGCATTGTTTGGTTCATCATTATGTTTATCTATTAGTGATATTCCGTTTGAAGGACCAGTAGCAGGAGTTGTTGTCGGACATATTGACGATAAATTTATCATTAATCCAAGTGTTGAAGAATTAGAAAAAAGTGACATTAATTTATCAGTAGCAGGTACTAAAGACGCTATTAACATGGTAGAATCTGGTTCAAAAGAAGTATCGGAAGAACTAATGATTGAAGCCATTATGTTTGGACATGAAGCAATTAAAAAATTGGTTTCTTTCCAAGAAGAAATTGTCAAAGAAGTCGGTAAAGAAAAAATAGAAGTAACTTTAGCAAAATTAGATGAAGATTTAGTTCATGAAGTAAATGAATTTGCAAAAGAGAAAATGTGTAAAGCAATTCAAATTAAAGATAAATTAGAAAAATATGCTGCAATTGATCAAGTAAAAGAAGATAGTGTTACTTATTTCCAAGAAAAATATCAAGATAAAGAAGAATTAGACAAAATTCTTACAGATGTGAAGAAAATTGTTGATAACATTGAAGCAGAAGAAGTAAGAAGATTAATTACAGAAGAACATATTCGTCCTGATGGTAGAGCTATGGATGAAATTAGACCATTATCCGCAAGAATCGATATCTTACCTCGAACACATGGTTCAGGATTATTTACTAGAGGGCAAACTCAAGTATTATCCACAACAACATTAGGTGCTTTAGGGGAACATCAAATTTTAGATGGACTTGGAATAGAAGAAGAAAAAAGATTTATGCACCATTATAACTTCCCATCATTTTCTGTTGGAGAAACGGGAAGATATGGAGCGCCAGGAAGAAGAGAAATTGGTCATGGTGCCTTAGGAGAAAGAGCATTATCACAAGTTATTCCTAGTGAAGAAGAATTTCCTTATACCATACGTGTCGTTAGTGAAGTATTAGAAAGCAATGGTAGTTCTTCTCAAGCATCTATTTGTGCTGGTTGCCTATCATTAATGGCAGCAGGTGTTCCAATAAAAGCTCCAGTAGCAGGTATTGCTATGGGACTAATTACTAAAGATGATAAATATACAATATTAACCGATATTCAAGGCTTAGAAGATCATATGGGAGATATGGACTTTAAAGTAGCTGGAACAAGAGAAGGAATTTGTGCTATGCAAATGGATATTAAAATCAAAGGCGTTAGTCGTGAAATTTTAAGTGAAGCCCTATCTCAAGCCAAAAAAGCTAGAATGCAAATTTTAGATTTAATGGAAAGTGTCATTCCAGAACCAAGAAAAGAATTATCAAAATATGCGCCAAAAATAGAAACCATTCAAATTAATCCAGAAAAAATTAAAGATGTCATTGGTCGCGGCGGAGATATGATTACTAAAATTATCTTAGAAGCCTCTAATGTAAAGACCGTTCAAGATAAAGATGCAGTAAAAGTTGATTTAGAAGACGACGGAAGAGTAATAGTATATCATACAGATCCAGAGATTATTAAAAAAACCATAAAAATGATAGAGGACGTTGCAAGAGAAGTAGAAATTGGAAAAACTTATACTTGTAAAGTCGTGTCAACTCAAGAATTTGGTGCTTTTGTTGAATTATGGCCAGGCTGTGAAGGACTTATTCATGTATCACAACTAGATACTAAAAGAGTAGAAAAAGTTAGTGATATTGTAAAAGTTGGAGATGAAGTAGTAGCCATCGCGACTGGATACGACAAGAAAGGGAAACTTAACTTATCCAGAAAAGAAGTACTTTTAAAAAATAAAAAAACCAAAACTTTATAAAACTTAATTCTACACAAAAGTTAGAAAAATATTTCTAGAGAAATTCTTTAGAAGTATTTTTTTTGTAAAAATATATTCAAAATATGGTATACTATAATTATAAAATAAAAGGAGTAGAACAATGAAGAAAATAGGAATAAGTATTTTAGCAATTCTTCTATTAGGAATTACAATAGGGTTAATATATACCAAAAATTTTACAGAAGATAAAAATAAAAGTCTTCAAAAAATGAATCAGATTAAAGAAAACAACAACATTTTAAAGAATAATATCATCTCTTACAATAAAAATAAAAAAGAAATCACAGAGTATTTATCTATTTATTATGAAGAACAATTTATCAAAGATTACCCAACAATTATGGATCTATTTAATAAAAATGAAACCATAATCAAAGAAGTTTCTCAACAGGAAAAGAAATTAAATACCAATTGCAAAAATCAAATTTATCGAGATAAAGAAGTTAATAATATTTGTAAAACACATGCTAATACTTATCAAAAATTATTAGAGGTCTATCAAAAAGATATAGATTCTTTTAATCAAACAATTACGATTTATAATGATAATACAGAAGAAAAATTAAATCTTTTTCAATCTAAATATATAAAAAATAATAATTTGAATACAAAAAATGATGTAACACCTGATATAACAAATACTGAGGAGTAATCATGAAAAAAGTTAAAAAAACAAAAAAAATAAATAAAAAGAAAAAAATCTTAATTGGTTTATCTTCATTCCTTGTTACTTTAATATTAGGAGGGTTATTCTTACTATATGGACCACTTCCAAATTTTAGAAATTGGCTTGTAACAACAGCAATGACAACAATGAATCATCAATATTTAGCCAAAATGTTTTATAGTAATAAAACTATTGAAAAAATATTAGAAGAAAATAAAATTATAGAACCTACTCAAGATACAGATCTATCCATCATTGATACTTCAGATATTACAACAACAATCTATAAAGATAAATATGAAAAAGAAATTCTTGAACATAAAAAATCAGAAAAATATAAAATGATTGAAATATCAGGAAAAAACTACTCTGGATACTTAGTTGCTATTTATGATCCATCTAAAGTCAGTGTTGTAACCAGTAAAGATATAGGAACTAAAGGACAATACTTAGTAGATATGGCAAAAGAAAATAAAGCATTAGTTGCCATTAATGGAGGAGGCTTTATTGATGAGAATGGATTAGGAACAGGAGCAGAAGTATCAGGAATTGTAATTCGCAATGGGAAAATACTAAATCGAAATAGATATACTAGAGCAGGTGGATTAATTGGCTTTACAAAAGATAATAAATTATACCTAGGAAGAGTAAAAAGTGCAGAAGAAGCCATTCAACTAGGAATACGTGATGCTGTTGAATTTGGTCCATATCTCATTATCAATGGAGAGGCCTCCAAAATAGTTGGCAATGGAGGATATGGTCTTCATCCAAGGACAGTAATTGGCCAAAGAAAAGATGGCGTAGTACTATTTTTAGTCATCGATGGAAGAAGAGTAGGTTGCATGGGAGCAGATATGGATGATTTAATTGAAATTATGGAGCGCTATGGTGCTTATAATGCAGCTAACTTAGATGGAGGAAATTCCAGTGCTTTAATCATTAAAAATAAGCTCATCAACCATCCTATTAACTGGGATGAAAAAGAAGAAACAAGACCAATAGCAACAGGTTTTATGTTGAAAGAATAATCAACTAAATTTTAGAATAATGAGACTTTATCCAACCAATCTCTTCAATTGGATAAAGTTTTTTAAAATAATCAAAAATATCCCCTAAGTATTTTTCATACTCATTAATTCTAGAAGTAATCTTTAAAACTTCAGACTCATTTATTTTTTGATTAACTACTTCATCATAAATTTCAAAATAAAAACTTGGATAAAGAACTCTAGCAATCACTAAATGAATTCCATAATTAGAAAAATAATTATGTTTAAAATATTCTGTTAATTCATCAAAAATTTGATAATTATCTATAAAAAAAGATAACTTAATATATTCACCTATATCTCTAGCCTTATGATCAATAATTATATTTAGAGGATTATATAGGGCATAGATACTATCATTGATTGATAACTTATCATGAGAAATTAATCCAATATCTACATTTTCAGGAGCAAGTTGATGGACCGTTTTATTTAAGTAACTAATTGCATTCTCACTCATCCCAACAAAATAATCAAAACAACTAGATAAAAGAGGATATTTATGATAATTTTGTTCATGATGATATTCTAAATAATCAATCTTATTCGCCCATAAATTAGCCCAATTACCACGCATTAAGTTTTTATCATAATGAATACGCAGATTAGATAAATAATGAATTTCAGCTAGATTAATTGCTTTATTAGTATTTACCACTACTTTCATTAAAAGATAAGGCGTTTGATTATAATAAGTTAAAATAGTCCCCATTTGATTATTAATAATCTCATTTACTAAAACATTATTTTTTACTAATTCCTGGTTAAGTTGATAAATCGATTGAATTAAAGATTTATCCTTTTCATAAATTACAAAATAATACAGTTCTTGTTGAAAATAAAAATAGTAATACTGAAATAAATGATTGATTTTCTCTGGGTTTAAGTTATAATAATAATTAATGATATTTTTCATAGTATCCCTCAACTAATTTTATGTAAAAAAAGTCTTAAAATGAAAAGTTTAGAAAGGATGGATAGAATGGAAGTAGAGATTGTTCGATTAAATCATACAGGAGATGGTGTTGGAAAAATAAATGGTAAAATTGTTTTTGTCAAAAAAACTCTTCCTGGAGATATTGTTACCGTAAAAAATATAGTGGATAAGAAGAAGTATTTACTTGCCGATAAAGAAAAATACTTAGCAAGAAGTCCACTTTCTATAGAAGCAAAATGCCCCTTTTATGAAGAATGTGGTGGCTGTCAAATTATGACTCTTCCTTATCAAGAACAATTAAACTATAAAAAAAATAAAGTGATAGATATCTTTAAAAAATATACTTTATTAGAAATTAATCCAGAAATTATTGCTTCTCCTAAAATCTTTAATTATCGAAATAAAATTACTCTTCAAGTAGAGAAAGGTAAAATTGGTTTTTATCACTTTAAAACAAATCAATTAATTCCTATTAAGAATTGCCCTTTAGCAAAAGAAAAGACAAACGAAATTATTAACTTACTTAGTGAAAGTAAATTCTTAACTAATGTAAATCAAATTATTATTAAAGAATTCCAAGAAAAAATAATGATCCAAATAAAAGGAAAAGTAGAAGAAAAAGATTTGATCAGTATTTTAAAAGATAAAGTATCTTCTATTTATATTAATGATAAATTAGTTTATGGAAAAGAAAAATTAACTGAAACATTAGAAAGTTACCATTATTCAATTTCTCCTAACTCTTTCTTCCAAGTAAATAAAGAACAAACGATTCATTTATATAATCAAGTAAGAAAATACTTAGAAAGTGATACTAAAAATATTCTAGACTTATATTGTGGTATGGCATCCATTGGAATTTACGTAAGTGATATTGCCAAAAATATTACAGGAATTGAATTAAATCCATCATCTGTAAAAGATGCTAAAGAAAATATAAAAAAAAATCATCTTACCAATATTAAAGTAAGAGAAGGAGATGTAGGAAAGTTATTAGATGAAAAAAATACTTATGACGCTATTATTGTCGATCCACCAAGAAGTGGACTAGATAAGAAGACAAAATCCGAATTATTAAAGATAAAAAGTAAAAAGATAATTTATGTATCTTGTAATCCTATAACTCTAGCAAGAGATATTGATGATTTAAAAGAAGAATATGAATTAGAAGACATAATGTTGTTTGACTTATTTCCAAATACTTATCATGTTGAAAGTATTTGCGTAATGGAAAGAAAAAAATTATGAAAAATTTTAAAATAATAAATTTTGATGTTAATAATATTGAACATATAAAATTATTAAAAGATTTTATTTCATCACCTGGTAGTGAGTTAGTTTCAAATAATGTATCTAGATTTGTCATTAGAAATTTAGAATTAAATAAAAAAGATAATATCACAAATGTTTTTATTGTAGAAAATGACAACAATAAAATAGGTTTAGCATTTTTAAATTATCATCCTAAAGAAGAACGTAATGGAGTTATCCTTCAAGAAGAAATTGAGATAGGTTTAGGTTTATTACCTGAATATAGGGGAAAACATTTGGGGACATTATTTCAAAAAGAGTTTAGTGAATATTTACTTGATAAGTATAAAAATTTTAATGAAATTGTTGCTAGAGTAGATGATGATAATATTAAATCCAAAAAGGCAGTTATGAACTCTGGTTTTATTCATATACAAGATAATGAATATCATTATAAAAGAACAAATAAAACTAAAATAGAAAGAAGTAAAAGATGAAAATACTATTTTTATCAGATTAGTATATCTTTGTAATTTAAATGATGATATTAAAAATATAAAACTACAAGTTGAAGAACATACAGAATATAGATTAATTAATTCATTAAAAGATTTGAAAGAAGAAAAAATATCGCCGTTCTTAATTGAATTATTTAATCATGATTTAGAAATTAATTAAAGAAGTTAGGTAAGGTTTAGAATAGAAATACCATCTATTATTTGAAAACAATCTAGGTACTTTGAGACTGTAGTTTTATTAAAATATAGTAAGCCTTATAAAATAAGAAAATTATCATATAAAACTATTTATAAGAATTAAAAAAAGTTTTTGGTTATAACAATTAAATATACGAGGAGGAAATAGAATTAAAAATATTCTAATAATAGGAGTTGCAAGAGCCGGTAAATCTACCTTAGCAAAGAAATTTAATAAAAAAATATATAATCATATTCCAGTAGATTATTTAACCTCATCCCTAAAACATAATTTTAGTGAAATAGGAATAACTAGTAATGTCGTAATAGATAAAGAAAGTAGTAAAAAACTCTCACTTTTACTTTCTAATATTATTCACATAATGGAAGAAAAAGAAGAAAAATTTATAATAGATTCAGCACATCTTTATCCAGTAGATATAATGAAATATATAGATCTAAATAAATGGGATGTATATTGTGTAGCCTATCCTAATATTGATGCTAATAAAAAACTATCCTTAATTAGAAAATATGATAACAGCAGCGATTGGACTTATAATAAAACAGATGAAGAAATGATAAATATTATAAAAGAACTTATAAAAATAAGCAAAGAACTAGAACTTCAAAGTAAAAAACTTGGTATCAATTTTATTGATGCAAGTGATTATAATACAATTGAAGATTTAACAATTAATTATTATTCTTAAAATTAGCAATATTCATTAACTTAAAATAAAAATACTTATAAGTATTAAAAAAAGTTATTTTATCATCAATATTTGAATAATGATTTTTACTTTTATTAAAAATAAATTCTATAAGTTCTTCAACAGAAGATTCAGCAATTTGATCTGGAGATACAAATTCTTCTAGGAAAGAAGAAGTATCACCAAACAAATTAGAAAAAGGTAAATCACTTTTGCTTGCAGATATTAAGCCAGAGAAAGAAAAATATAAATTTGTTAAATCTTATCAATTCTCTACAAAAAACTATTATACAAGGAGTGATAACGATGAATGGAAATAAAATTATTGTACATACCTTGATCAAAAGTAATGAAAAATATTTAGTGACGAAACGCTCAAGACAGGAGACAACATATCCTGAATATTGGGATATACCTGGTGGTCTAGCAGATTATGGAGAATTACCTAAAGAGGCAGTAATTAGAGAAACTAAAGAAGAAGTAGGATTAAATATTATTCCAACAAAAATTATTCATGAAGATAGCAACTATGATAAAGAGAAAGACCTAATTTTTATCAGATTAGTATATCTTTGTAATTTAAATGATGATATTAAAAATATAAAACTACAAGTTGAAGAACATATAGAATATAGATTAATTAATTCATTAAAAGATTTGAAAGGAGAAAAAATATCGCCATTCTTACTTGAATTATTTAATCATGATTTAGAAATTAATTAAAGAAGTTAGGATAAGGGAAAAAATAGAAATATTTTATTACAGCAAACAAAAAAATTTAATTATATTACTTTTTTATTACACCATTATTCGTAATTTGATGCAAATAAATTTGTATTATTAATGTATGTAATATTATAAATTTTAAAAGATTTATTACTTAGAATGAAAGTTTCTTTAGTAATTAATTAGACTGTTGATAAAATTAAGTTTTATTAGAAGGAGGAATATTTAAAAAGAAAAAATAATATTGACTGATAAAAAATATGAAAGAACATGAATTGAATAATGATGAATGAAATTTAGAGGAGATGAAAAAGATGAATAATATTAGTATTGGAAATGCTGGAGAATATTTTGTCGCTGGTGAATTGGAAAGACATGGTTTCACTGCGGCAATTCCTATGTCTAATACAAAAGATTTTGATATTCTTGCAATTAACAGAAGGAATTATAAACAATTTGCCATCCAAGTGAAAACAACTAAATATAAACAGAAAAAATGGACACTGGGAAAGAAAAACGAAACATTAATTGGAGATAATATTATTTACTTTTTTGTTTCCCTTAATGAGTTGGATTTTCCAGAATATCATATAGTACCAAGCAAAATAGTTTCTAAAGTTATTACTGAAAAATATAATCATTGGATAAATTCTGTTGGAAAATTAGGGCAAAAACATAATGATAATGATTTAAGAATTTTTACAGATAAGGAAGATATTTATCTAGATAGATGGGATTTTTTAGATGAGTAATTTGATTTAAAAAACTAATAACAAATATAAATTTTTTCCAAATTTGCCATAGATAAAGTCAAATTCTTATCTTAAGAGAAAAGAAAATAAAAAGAAATAAGCAAATTAAGTATTATTAAAAAAATAGAAAATCAAACTCTAAAGATGAGCTTGATTTTTTAAAAACTAAATTCTTAAGAATAAATTAAGAATTCAAAAATTAAACTATGCTATAATATACTAAAGTTAGTAAACAAAGGAGAGAAAACTTTATGGCAAATATTTTAATAGTAGATGATGAAAAAGAAATAGCAGATTTGGTAGAGATATATTTGAAAAATGAAAACTATACTGTTTATAAATATTATTCTAGTAAAAAAGTATTAGAAAATAAAAAGATAATTTTTTTAGGATTTATATTAAGTTTTACCTTAGAAACAATGCAATTTATCTTTAGTATTGGGGCTTCTGATATTACAGATATTATTACCAATACAATAGGTACAATTGTAGGACTATTTCTTTATCTTATTTTAGAGAAATGTTTAAAAGATAAGACTAAAACGAATCAAATTCTAAATGTATTAGGAATGATTGGATCAGTACTTTTTATTTTTCTTATTCTCCTATTAATAATTGGGAATCTTTAATAAAAGTAAGAAACATTAATAAAAATAAGTAACCACAATAAAATGGCTAAGTTATTTCATTTAAATTTATTAAAAAGTGATGAATATATTGTATTAGCCAACTATAAAGAAATCTCTCAAATCAGAGAAGAAGTATTAAAAATAAAATCTCCAAAAATGCAACTTATCCCTTTTTCATTTATTATAGATTGGATGAAAGAAATTGTGATATCATAAGGAAAGAAACATCTAAAATATATTATATTTTTTACTTACTTTGTAATAATTCCTTATTTATGGAAAGGAAAAACAATAAGAAGTAATTTTGTTCATGTAAAATTTGAATTTAAAAAGCATACTATTTTAAGATTATTTATTAAAGCAATCACCCCATAAAGTTCAATTAAAATATAAAAATAACCAACATTAAGTCTAATAACTGGCTAAAAATGATTTGCTAATTTTCTTAAAAAATGATAGAATATAAATCAATTAAAGGGGGAATATACATGAAAATACAAGCTTATCATAAGATATTTGCTTATCTATCTAATGAGATTTTAGAAAATAATTTAGGAACAAATAAAGAACCAATCACAAGAAAAATTACGGATGTAAAAGAATTAGAAGAAATATTAAAACAAGCAAATGGAATTGATTTAAATTTATTAAATTCTTTTGGAACGGTAAAAGAGGTAAGAGCAGAAGAATGGTTCTATGAGAACGGTTTAAAGTATATCATTTGTGAAATGGATTATAGCAAAAATAAAGATGAAGATGAAATCCAAACAATCGAAAAAAGAATTTTAACAGCTAATTTTTTAAGTAATCCAATTATGATGTTAGATTTTACAAGAAACAGAGTAGCACCAGAGCAATTTCTAGCACCAAAATCTACTTCTTCAATACTTTTTCCTAAAGAAGAAAGAACAATAGAAATCAATGAAATGACAGTTTCACTAAATGGACTATGCACAGGATGTTTTAAAGAAATAAAAAACTTAAAAACCAATCAATTATTAAAAGAAGAATATTTACAGTATTATCCTATCATAAAAGGAACAGGCTTTTCTAAAAAATTTATCAATCTATGTGGTTGTGGAGAGAGAAAATTAGAACTTCTTTATCATAATGATAATCCAGTATTTGCAGATTTTTCTGGTAAACATACCATAGAAATGATTGGACTACAGGCAAATAAGAAAGAAGATATTCAAAAAATAATAGCACTCATTAATGAAGAAGTAGAAGCTATCACACAAAAAATATCTTCAAGCATAAAAATTTACAGAAAACAGAATCAACCAAAAATAAGAAGTAGAAAAAAAGAAGATAAAAATACGGATTAAAAATTCTTCTAACAATAGAGTGCCTCTTAATAAGTATTTTTAAATTCTAAATTAAATGACATGTTTAAAGACAATCTATCCATAATAAATAAGAGGTGATAGCATTGTCTTTTTTTCAGGATAACTTATCCAAACAACTACAAATGCAAATAGATACAGATAAAAAATATCTATTTTATCCCAATGAAATTCCTAAAAAAAATAATTTAGAAAAATACTTACCAAATTCTTATCCCATTTCCACTCGAGGAAGTAGTAGATATTTTTCCAAGCCTATAGAGTGGTTTTCTTCTTTAATCAGTGAACTAAAAAAAGCCAAAAAATTTATTTTTTTGCAATTCTTTTCGATATCACCAGGAATTATGTGGGAAGAAATATTCAATATTTTAAAATTAAGAAAAAATGAAGGAGTAGAGGTAAGAATAATTTATGATAACTTAATTAGTGCCTCTAAATTACCTAAAGATTTTTCTAATCAATTAAATCAAATAGGAATCTTATGTCAACCGTATTATCAGAAAAATCGTTTAATTGGCATTTTAAACAATCATCATTTACATCGAAAGGTAGTAATTATTGATGGAAAAATTGCTTTTACAGGAGGAATGAATATAGGAGATGAATACTTAAATTTAATGAAACCATATGGAATATGGCAAGATGTAGGAATCTCTCTTACAGGAAATTCTATCTGGAACTTTACCGTAATGTTTTTAAGTGTTTGGAATACTTTAGCCAATACCAAAGAAGATTACTGGAAATATTATCCTAAAATTAAAAAAGAAAATTATTCTTCAACTTATTTAGTCTATGGAGATAATCCCTTAAATAATACTAGAATTAGCGAAAATCTTTTTTGCTCTTTAATTGATCGAGCCAAAAATTCAATTGATATTTATACCCCATATTTTATCCCTACAAAGAAATTAATTCAATCATTCATTGGTGCCAAAAAAAGAAAAGTCAAAGTTACCATAATTTTACCAGGAATTCCAGACAAAAAAATAATTTATTTTTTAACCAAACAATATGCACTTTTTTTAAAAGATAATTTTTTTGATATTTATTTTTATCATGAAGGATTTATCCATGGAAAAGTATTATTAGTAGATAAAACAATCGCCAGTATTGGAAATGTCAATTTAGATTACTATAGTTTACATTATAATTTTGAATATAATATCTTATTAGAAGAAGAAAGTACAATAAAAAGTATTTTAAAAGATATCAAAGAAATAAAAAATCATTCTCAAAAATGGGAATGATTTTTATCAGTCAATAATTATTATTTTAATTTTCTTTCAAGAACAAGAATATTTTCTAAGTGTTTTCTTTGTTTCTTTTCACTTCTAAAAGCATTTTCTTTTCCTGTAATAAGAAGATCAAAATCTCTAAAAATTGTCCTTAAATTTTCATTTTGGGAAAAATGAGTAATATCATATTGCATTAAAGTATTTTTTTGATTTTGATAAAATGTTTTAGCATAGCTTATTGCTTCATTTAAAAGTTCTTTTTCCTTATCACTTAACTGTTCAAAAGAAATACTTTTTAAAAAGACATTACTTGTAATAAAACTATAAATTAATTTTTTTTCAATAAAAGAAAAATTAGGATGTTGAATTACTTCGATAAGACTTTTACAAGTATAATCATCCCTTAAAAAAATCTCAGTGATTTTATTCGGTAAAGCAAATTTTTTATTCCGTGAAAGAACAGATTGAGACTCTTTGTAACGAAGTTGCATAACCAAAACATAGCGATTAATGGTATCCATAGGGTCATAGGAAAAATAATCAACAATAAATTTATTTTCTAAATCTTTATAAGTATCTTTAATTTTTTCAAATTGATCAGGATAATTTTTCAAAAATGCTTCCTTAGCTTTATGGATACCATATAAATTTGCCCCAATTTCTGAAGAATATTTATCATGATTGTGATTGTAATCCTCATTAAAATCAAATATTCGAATATTATATTCAATATATTTTAAATATCCATCTAAAGTATCTATCGGAAAAGTATAATCTTGATATAAATGCCTCATCTCATGATAACAAACAAATAACAAATCAAATAAACACAAATTAACATCTTTAATTTGCATAAATCGATTTAAAAAAATAACTATCTCTTGACGAGAAGAATGACAAAAACCAACAGAATTAAAAGGAAACGAAGAATAAAATATTTTTTCCCATAAACTATACTCTTTAGATAATAAAAGTTTTTGATAAAATTCTAATATAGTAACAGGAAGAATTTCGCACTCAAGATGATTTTTTTGAAGTTCTTGCTCAGTTGTACGATAAACGATTTTTCTTATTTCTTGAATATTTAAATGATTCTCTTTCATCTTTTTCCTCGTATAATCAATCTTATAGAAATTATTAATTAATTCTATAGTTGATTAATCCTTTCTATTATATTTTTTGCATTATTATTAAACTAGTAATATAATAATGCTCGAACTGTGGATTTGTATCTATGTTTTTACAGCAATTAAATTGACTGGTCAAAGGAGACTCAAACCGCAGATTTCTATTTTAATTGTTAATTAGTTAGTTAACACTTTAGTTCTTGCTAAATGATGTTTTATTAAATTACGAGATTACAAGATAGACAATCTAGTGGCAAACAATCAGTGCAAACAAAACTAATAAGGAGGTGCTTACAATGATATATTACGTTGGAATAGATATATCAAAGTACAAACACGATTTCTGTATTATCTCAAATACAGGTGAAGTAATTGTTAAAAATGAATCTTTTGAAAACAACAAAAAAGGATTTCAAACTCTATTGGAACGATTGAAACCCTATAATAAATCTGATGTCCATATTGCTTTTGAAGCAATTGGACATTACTCAATGAATTTGGAACTGTATTTAATTAAACAAGAGTATTCATTTATGAAAATGAATCCACTTATCATTCATCAGTTTTTAAAAACTCGAAGTTTAAGACGAACAAAGACAGACAAGACTGATAGTTTGACTATAGTTAGTTATCTAATGTCCGTTCCATATAAACCAAATTCAGATTTATTATACAATATTTATACGTTAAAGTCACTATGTAGAAGTAGAGAATTTTTAATTAAAGAAAGAAGTAAATTCAAAATTTTATTAACAAATGAATTAGATAAGTCTTTTCCTGAACTTAAATCATTTTTTAATAATAGAATTTCAACTACCTTACTATATATTTTAAAAGAATATAAAAATAGAAAACATATTTCATTAATGCGTGACTATGAAACAATAAGAAAATTATCACACGGAAAATTTACTTATGTAAAATTTGCCAAACTTAAGCAACTAGCAAAAAATTCTATAGGTCATTATGATGATAATACAGATTTACTTATTACTACATATGTTTCTATTATAGAAAACTTTAACAAAAAAATTGATCCAATAGAAAAACAAATTTCAACAATTATCAAAGAGCTTAATCCAAAAATGTTATCAATTCCTGGATTAGGCGAAATTACTACTGCTACAGTATTATCCGAATATGGTGATATAAATAATTTTTCATCACCTGGAAAAATGCTTGCATTTGCAGGATTAGAACCAAGTATAATTGAATCAGGCACTCTACAGTCAAGAGGTAGAATGGTTAAACATGGTTCAGGTCATCTAAGATATTCTATTATGAATATTGCAATGACTATTTTAAGTAATTCACCTACGTTTTATGACTATTACTTAAAGAAAAGATCTGAAGGCAAATGTCATAGAGTTGCTTTATCTCATGTATGTAAAAAACTTATTAGAGTTATTTATTATTTGGAGAAAAAGCAAATTGATTTTAATCCGTCTTTGCTCAAATAATTTGTTTTATGCCGAGAAAACTTTTGACAAGTAAAAAAATATTTTTTACCTTAATGGAGTTTAATAATTTATATTTTCATTTTTTGAAAATATAAATTATTTAAACGACTATAAATTAATAAAAATATTTTTGCTTGTCACAAGGAAATTGGAATAAATTAAATTATTTAATTAACTTCAAATTAACAAATGTATTTGAAGTCTTTTGGCATGGGAAATTTTCCAATTTAAAATTTTTAGAAAAAAACTATTGACTTTTAATAGTTAGTCTCCTTTCCAAAAAGTAAAGTTTATTATACCAAATTTTCCAAAAAAATAAAGAGAAATCCCATGAATTTTAATTGTAAAACAAAATAAAGTATACTATAATATTAATAGTTTAGAAAGGAAAGGGAAGTAGAATGGATATTGAAATTGCCCATCAAGCAAAATTACAAGATATTTCAGAAATTGCAAAGAAATTAAAAGTCGAAAAATACTTAGAAAGTTATGGAAAGAATAAAGGCAAAATTGATTTTTCTAAAGTAGAAATGCCTCTTAAAGGGAAGTTGATTTTAACAACGGCTATTTCTCCCACTCCTTATGGAGAAGGAAAAACAACAGTTAGTATAGGACTAAATGATGCCCTAAGAAAACTAGGAAAAAATTCAATCGCCGCATTAAGAGAACCATCTTTAGGGCCAGTCTTTGGAATAAAAGGAGGAGCAACAGGAGGTGGCTACGCACAAGTTGTTCCAATGGAAGAAATCAATCTGCATTTTACTGGAGACTTCCATGCTATTACTTCTGCAAACAATCTAATTAGCGCAGCAATTGATAATCATTTATATTTTGGAAATAAACTCTCTATCGATCCAAATCAAATTTGTTTTCATCGTTGCCTTGATGTAAACGATAGAGCCTTACGTCATGTCAAATTACAAAATAGAGATGAGTCCTTTAATATTACAGCAGCTAGTGAAATCATGAGTATTCTTTGCTTAGCAAAAGACCTTAACGATTTAAAAACAAGATTAGGAAGTATTTTAATTGCCTTTAACACCAACAAAGAACCTATCTATGCAAAAGACCTAAAATTAGAAGGAGCTCTTACAGTATTATTAAAAGATGCTATTAAACCTAATTTGGTACAAAGTCTAGAAAATAATCCTATCATTATTCACGGAGGACCATTTGCCAATATTGCCCACGGGTGTAGCAGCCTCATTGCCACTAATTTAGGATTAAAAGTAGCAGATTATGTGATTACAGAAGCAGGATTTGGTTCTGACTTAGGAGCAGAAAAATTCTTTGATATTAAGTGCAGAAATGCATCTTTAAAACCAGATGCCATTGTTTTAGTAGTAACAACAAAAGCATTAAAACATCAAGGGGGAATAACCAAAGAAAATATCCAAAAAGAATCCCTAGAAGGAATCAAAAAAGGACTTCCTAATCTAGAAGCACATTTAGAAAATATCAGTAAATTCACTAAAAATATTGTTGTTTGTCTAAATCAATACAACACAGATACCAAAGCAGAAATAGAAATTATCCAAAAATTTGTTCAAGAAAAAAAATATGCCTTTGCAATAACAACCTCTTACCAAGATGGGGGAGAAGGATCCATTAATCTAGCCAAAGAAGTAATCAAGTTATGTAGTAAAGAAAATGATTTCCAACTTCTTTATCCCAATCATCTTCCTCTTTTAGAGAAAATAGAAAAATTGGCTCACGAAATTTATCATGCTACTTCTATAAAAATCAGTGATAATACAAAAGAAAAATTAAAAACATATGAACAAATGGGATATCAAGATTTTCCAATATGTATAGCAAAAACACAGTACTCTATCAGTGATAATCCCAATCTTTTAGGCTATCCAAAAGATTACGAATTAAAAATAGATGATGTAAATATCTATACAGGAGCCAAATTTGTAGTAGTCTACTTAGGAAATATAATGACTATGCCAGGCTTACCTCTTCATCCTAATTATGAACAAATTGATATTGATAATAAAGGAAATATTAAAGGATTATTCTAATGTATATTTATATTCATATCCCTTTCTGTAACCATATCTGTACTTATTGTGATTTTCCCAAAATGCTCTATGACAAAAAATTTGTAAAAAAATACTTAAAAGTATTAGCCACTGAAATTAACACAAGATATCAAGATGAAGAAGTATTATCCATTTATATCGGTGGTGGCACTCCAACTAGTTTAAGTTTAGAAGAATTAAAATACTTATTAGAAATTACCCAAAGATTTAAGAAAGCAAACCAAATAGAATTTACAGTTGAATCCAATATTGAAAGTTTAACCAAAGAAAAAATTAAATTACTAAAGCAATCTGGTGTAAACAGAATTAGTTTAGGTGTTCAATCCTTTCAAGAAAAAAATTTAAAAACTTTAGGAAGACATCACCATACACAAATGGTAAAAGAAAAAATAAAAGAATTAAAAGAAGTAGGATTTAAAAATATTTCTATTGATTATATTTATGGAATATCTGATAATATAAAGGAAGTAGAGGAAGATATTCATACATTTTTAACATTAGATATTCCCCATATTTCAACTTATTCTCTAATCATTGAAAAAAATACTATTTTTGGGATTCAAAAAAGAGAATATATTGAAGAAGAAAAAGAATACAAAATGTATAAAAAAATAAAACAAATCTTAGAAAAAAATCATTATCAGCACTACGAAATATCTAATTATGCCAAATTAGGATATGCATCAAAACATAACCTCAATTATTGGAATAATGGAAATTACTATGGCTTTGGATTAGGAGCAGTTAGTTATATTCACAATAAAAGAATAAATAATACCCTAAATTTTAGTAAATATTTAGAAAATAAATATCATCAAGAAGTAATAGAAGAAGAGAAAAAAATAAGAATATCTAATGAATTTATCTTAGGACTTCGAAAAATAGAGGGAATAGATAGAAATGATTTTAAAAGAAAATACCAAGAAGATATTTTAAATATTCCTGAAGTAAAAAAACTTCTTCAAGAAAAAAAATTAATTTTTCAAAATAATCATCTCTTTATTTCAAATAAATATTTATATTTATCTAATGAAATCTTAATAAATTTTGTTTAAGAATTGTAATTTTATTTAAATTATGCTATGATATATTTAGATGAGGAGATTTTTAACAAAAGTGGAAGACAAGTAGATCTTATAACTCTCAGGAAATATTATAAGAAAAAAGTAACTACTAACAATCCCACTAAAAAATTATCCTCATCTTTTTCATGAATTTTAATGTAACATCAAAATCATCTAAATAAGGAGAAAAGATAATTTTCAGTATTTTTAATAAAAAGAAAGAAGTGATAAAAATGACAAATAAAGATTTAGCAAATTTAATATTTCCAGAAGTAAAACATGACATCAATTACTATGAAGAAAAATACCCAAAAAGAAATTTAAAAGAAGGAGAAGTGGTAACCAGAGTAGCCCCATCTCCAACAGGATATATGCATTTAGGAACTCTATTTCAAGCAATAATTGATTATATTTTAGTCAAAAATAGAGGAGGAGTATTTTATTTAAGAAACGAAGATACCGATACTAAAAGAGAAATAGAAGGTGCTGTTAAATTAGTAATTGATACATTAAAAGAATATGAAATCATGCCAGATGAATATGAAGTAGAAGGAAAAGTAGTAGGAGAGTATGGACCATATCGCCAAACAGAAAGAAAAGAAATCTATCATACATTTATTAAACATCTAATTGAAAAAGGGGAAGCTTACCCATGCTTTTGTACAAAAGAAGAATTAGCAGAAATGAGAAGTACACAAGAAAAAAGTAAAATTAGAACAGGTTATTACGGAAAGTGGGCGAAATGTAGAAATCTAACAATAGAAGAACAAGCAGAAAAAATAAAAGCAGGAACTCCTTATGTTATTCGCTTTAAATCCCATGGCGACTTTGATAAAAAATTTATTTTTGAAGATTTAGTAAAAGGAAAATTAGAATTATCTCTTAATGATGAAGATTTTATTATTATGAAATCATCAGATCAATTACCAACTTATCACTTTGCTCATTTGGTTGATGACCACTTAATGGGAACTACACATGTTATCCGTGGAGAAGAATGGCTACCATCTGTAGCAAAGCATATTGAATTATTTAGAGCATTTGGCTTTAAACCACCAAAATATATTCATACCCCATTAATTATTAAAAAAGAAGGGAACACTGTTCGAAAATTAAGCAAAAGAAAAGATCCTGAAGCATCAATGTCTTACTATAAAGAATGTGGCTATCCTAAGAAAGCAGTAATTGAATCTCTAATGACGATTATTAACTCAAATTATGAAGAATGGCACAAAGCAAACCCTAATAGTACTTATTTAGAATTTAAATATAGTCCAAAGAAGATGAGTGCATCAGGAGCATTATATGACTTAGATAAATTAAAAAATATTTCTAAAAATATTATCTCCAAAATGACCAAAGAAGAATTAATGCAAGAGTCTTTAACTTGGGCAAATTCTTATTCAGAGAAATTAAAGAAATTAATTGAAAGAGATAAAGAGTATTACATGAATATTTTAAATATTGAGCGTGAACAAAAGAAACCAAGAAAAGATATCGCAAAATATGATGAAATTATAGAGAATATCTGGTACATGTATGATGATTTATATGAAGAAAAAGAAAAAGTTTATGAATGGCAAAAAATTACTGATCCAAAAGAAATACAAACAATTACTACAACTTATATGGATAAATACTTTACTACTAGTGATAAAGAATTATGGTTCAATGGCGTAAAAGAACTATCTGAGGATCTTGGTTATGCAAGTAATATGAAAGACTATAAAGAACATCCAGAAAATTATAAAGGATCTGTTGCTGATGTTTCAACAGTATTAAGAGTAGCCTTAACTTCCAAATCAACAACTCCAGATCTATACGAAATTATGTCTCTACTTGGAAAAGAAAGAATTACAAAAAGATATACTAGTTTAGCCAAATAGAATGGTTTTCACTTTTAAAATAACAAAAAATGACACTTAATGTTGAGTGCCATTTTTCATTTTTTCTAAAAACATTGCTGAAATCCTCTCAGCTTCATTTTGATCTTCAATATCATGGAAAGTTAAATTAGCATTTTCTAATTCTAATTCTACAACAAAAAATTGATTTTCATCTATTGATTCATCGTTTGCATGATACAATGAAAGAAACAAATATTTTTTGTCATGATGATCTAATTCATCTAAAACATAATATTCTTTTTTGTCATTTAAAACAACAATTTTATTTTTTAACATTATCTAGCCCTTCCTGAAGAAACACTGGTTAACATTTCTTCAACTTCTTCTTTTGGAAACCAAGCATAACCAGCTCCATTAGCCTGTTTAAAGTGAACCCAAGTTTGTCCGTTAATAACATTTGTTTTATCAAAAACAGCATTTACTCCACGATTATTTAATAAATGTACAGCAGGTTGACCAGGACCAGCATATCCATATTCAAGACCACTAATATCCATAACATTACCAGTTTTAAAAGTAGGAATATCAGGTGCTGAAGGAGTAGTAGAAGCAACAGGAGTGGTAGTTACAGTAGCGGTTGGAGTAGTGGTAACTTTAGGAGCAGTCGTTACAGTTTCTGTAACAGATGCACTAGGAGTAGGGGTAGGTGTCTCTGTAGGAGTAGGAGCAGTTAACTTATCTTCATCAACAACAGTAACTGTAGTATCAGGTTGTGGCGCAATAAAACGTTGATAAATATTTGCACTAGTATATCCTAAAGATAATCCATTCACAAAACTTCTAAAATAAGGATTACTAGGCTTCTCAAAAATTGTTTTAGCAATATTTTGTACTTTAGCAGGAATAACACTCTTAATTCCAGAAATAATTTTTGGCTCATTTCCTTTATTAATTTTAGTTGAAATAGAACAAGTCAATTTAGAAGCATTATAAACTGTTCTAGCTAAAGTATAAGCAGTAGCAACTGTTCCTAAAACAGGATTTGTTTTTAAAACAATTTCTAATCCAATACCAGCAGCAAATCCTAAACTACCAATAAGAGCTTTTTGCCATTTATTAATATCTTTGCCATTATTTTTAACTGTACCTTTTTCTTTTTTTGGATCTAAAATTTCCTTATAAATATCATTCTTTAAATCCATCTTCAATTGTTCAGGATTATCCCAACGATCAAAATTCTTAACAGCATCATATAAATTTAAATTCCCATCAATCATTTGATTAACTTTTCTTTCTTTACCCCTAGAATTTAAATTCTCAAAACTTTTATCTTTAGCTATAGCTTTACTAATAGAATTAGAAATATCTTCAAAGGCACTAATATAACTTTGGTAAATATCTTTTAATTTATCTAATTCAGCTTTCATATTTTGAATTTCTATTTCAGTATTTTCATCTTTATCTAATTCATCTTCATAAAAACGAATATAAGTTTCTATCTTTTTAATCTCACTAATTCCTTCTAAATTTGAATTCTTTATAATATCTTCCTTTAACTCATCAACTAATTTAGAAGTATTTTCCCAATTTAATAAACTTTTATATTTATCAGTTTTTAATTTATCATCAGTAAATTTCTTATTTAAAACTTTCAAAATATCTTGATCCATTTTTTCAATTATTTTTTTTCTATCCTTATTAGCGATAGCTTTAGCCTTATTCATAAAAAGTTGATTAGAAAAATCTGCTTTTCTTTGAGAATAAGTTCTTTTAATATCTTCTAATTTTTTAATTTCTTCATTAATTTCAGAATCAGCATTTTCATAAGACTTCATAATTTGAAGTGTTTTTTCAATTTTTTCAATCTCTCTTAAACTAGAATCCATCTTAATATCTTGAACTGTTCTTTTCAAATCTTCAATTGGCTTAAGTTTACGAACAAACGTATCAACAACTAAAATTCTTCCTTTTTCTAACAAAGCCTCAGTTATTTTATCATTATTAGTAACCTTAATTTCTTTATTAGCTCTATCATAAAGTTCTTTCTCTAAATCAGTTGTATCTAAATCTTTGACCTTATCATCATTAGCAATTTCTTCTTTAATTTTATCTACACCAACTTGAATAGCAGATTCAATCTCTTTAATAAGATCATCAACAATTTTAATTTGTTTTTCAACAAAAACAAAATTATCACTATATTTATCATGATAATCTTTCTTTAACTTATTTAACTGATTAATAGTTTGATCAAAAGTTAAATTCTTATTAAGACAAATATTCTCGATTTGAGCATAAAACTCCTTAGAAATTGTTTCTTTATCTGAATTATGATTGTCATTATCTTTTGAAGTATCATCCTGTTTAGAAGAAGTATTATTTTTTTTTACGAATTATGTAATAAATTGACTATAAGCAGCATTAATATCTATATTCTCATTAAGTAACTCTTTAGGAATAACCCCCAAAAATCCTTCAAACTTTTCTTTAGTAACATCATTACCCTTTTGGATAAGTTCATCTAAAGATTGAATAAAAACATTAGCATAAATACTATTTGGCTCTTTAAATAATAAACTTTTTAAATCTTTCATAAAATATCTCCCCCTTGATTGATTATTTTTTTCATAAATTACTTATTTCTTCCTTTACTTTTTGTTGAAAGATAGGTACTAAATACTGAAAAAGTTTCATATCTTTAACAACTTTTAATTCTTCCTTATCTTGATAAAATATAAAATAAGATTGTGTAGGTTCTTCATCATTAGCAAGTTCATTAACAAAGAAATATTCACTATCAAGATAATGCATAGAAGTTAACACAATATACTTAATATTATCAATTTGTATAATATCTTGCTTTGAAATTTCCATTTTTCCCTCCTTCTTTTGATTGATATTATACTATTAGTTTACACGAAAATCAAGAAATATCAATGATTTTTTAATAAAAATATATAACATTAAATTAAAAAATTAATTAGTTATAAAAATATAGACTAAAAATTTGGTTGACAAACTATAAAAAAAATTATAAAATAAGTTACGAAGTCAAAGATATGGCCTGTTGGTGAAGTGGTTTAACACGCGCGCCTCTCAAGCTCGTATTCACGGGTTCAAACCCCGTACAGGCTACCAATTGTAAATTTAACCCTTTCTAAAGGGTTTTTATTATGTTAAAATATAGTAGGAGGTCGAAAAGATGATTGATGAATTAAAAAAATTACCCAAAGTAGAATTACATCTCCATTTAGATGGATCAATTCCTATAAATTTAGCTAGTAAATTATCTAATTTTGACAGAAAAAAATTAGAAGAAGTAATGATAGCACCAAAAAAATGTAAAAACTTAAGTGAATATCTAACAAAATTCGATTTACCAATTCAATTAATGCAAACAAAAGAAAATTTGACCAAAATAGCTAGTAATTTAGTGGATGAATTAGAACGAGAAAATGTTATTTATGCTGAAATTCGATTTGCTCCAAATTTTCATACAAAAAAAGATTTATCTTTAGATGAAGTAGTGAATTCTGTCTTAAAAGGTTTATCTCAAAATAAGAAAGTAAAAACGAATTTAATTTTATGTATGATGAGAGGAACAAGTGTGGAAGAAAATAAAAAAGTAATCGATTTAGCTGAAAAATATTTAAATAAAGGAGTATGTGCTATTGATTTAGCAGGAGCAGAAGATAAATATCCACTTCAAGAATACTTACCACTTTTTTCTCTAGCTAAAGAAAAAAATATTCCCTTTACTATTCATGCAGGAGAAAATGGAAGTGCTAGTGAAGTAGAGAAGGCAATAAAGATAGGAGCAACAAGAATAGGACATGGAATTCATTCTATTTCTAATCAAAAAGTATTAGATTTAATCAAAGAAAAAGATATTTTATTAGAAATTTGTCCAACAAGTAATGTTCAAACAAATGCCATAGATACTTATGCTAATCACCCAATAAAAAAGCTTTATCAAAACCATATTGCTTTAAGCATTAATACAGATAACAGAACAGTTTCTAATATAACTTTAACAGAAGAATATCAAAAATTATATAAAACATTTTCTTTTACATTAAATGATTATCAAGAAATGAACAAAAGTGCAATTTTGCATAGTTTTCTATCTAATAAAGAAAAAGAAGAATTATTAAAAAAATTAGTAAATAATATTTAAAAATAATTATTTTTAGTGTATAATTTAGATTATATATATAAGAAATTTGAAATAAATTCTATATATAAATTTTTATTAATTAATAGTGTGGTGATAAAATGTATGAATACAAAAGTCAAGAAGAACTTTATCAAGGGTTAGTACCAGCCCTTCATGTAAAACTAAAATTATTAAAAAGAGGAAATTACAATATGATTACAGAAAATGATATTTGGAATTATCTAAGAGAAAGTAAATGGGAAAATAGCGTTAATTTAACATTATCTGAGATGGTACAAGATATCCTTCATACAGATAATAGCGAATTTGCTAAATATAAAGAAAAAATAAAAGAAAATATATTTTAAGGGGGAAGAAAATGTTAACAACAATATATATAGCACTAACAGTTATTGCAATAATAAGTATTTTATTATTCTTTAAATTAAAAAATAAATTACAAAAATTTTTATTTGGAACATTAATTTGTATTTGTATAATTATTACATGTATAATCTCTTATCAACCACTACTAGATAAAATTAATTATGGATTAGATTTACAAGGAGGATTTGAAGTATTATATAAAGTAAGTCCAATTGATAAAAAGAAAAAATTAGATAGTGACATGTTATATAATACATATAAATCCCTTCTAAAAAGAATAGATATTTTAGGGGTTAGTGAACCAGAAATTACCATTGAAGGTGATAATCAGATCCGTGTTAAATTAGCTGGAGTAACCAATAAAGAAGAAGCGAGAGAAGTTTTATCTTCAACAGCCTCTTTAACATTTAGAGATACATCTAATCATTTATTAATGACATCAGATGTATTAGGAGGAAATGCAAAAGTTTCAACAGATCAAAACGGAAAACCAGCAGTAAGTCTTTCAATTAAAGACAAAGATAAATTTTATGAAGTAACAAGTAAAGTTTCTAAAATGACCAATAACTTAATCGTTATATGGTTAGATTATGATGAAGATAAAGATAGTTATTCTAGTGAAAAAGAAAAATGTGGTAGTTTATCAGATTCTCACTGTCTAAGTGCCGCAACAGTATCTCAAGGATTCTCAAGTGACGTTATCATTAGTGGAAGTTTTACTGAAGATGAAGCTAAAAACCTAGTAGAATTAATTAATTCAGGAGCATTACCTACAAAATTAGAAGAAATATCATCTAGAACAGTAGAAGCAGAATTTGGAGAATCAAGTTTAAATAAAACTTTAACTGCTGGAGTATTAGGAATTATTATCGTTGTTTTGATTATCACTACAATTTATCATTTCTCTGGATTTATTGCATCTATTGGTGTTCTTCTATATACAGCATTAACATTCTTAATATTCTACCTAATTAATGGTGTTTTAACCTTACCTGGAATCTCTGCAATGCTACTGGGAATAGGAATGGCAGTGGATGCTAATGTTATTTCTTTTGAAAGAATAAAAGAATTATTAAAAATAGGAAAACCATTAGATGAAGCATTTAAAGAAGGAAATAAAGCCTCACTTAGTAGTATATTAGATTCTAATATTACTACAATGATAGTAGCCATTATCTTGTTCATTTTAGGAGAATCTAGCGTTAAAGGATTTGCAACAATGCTTATTATTAGTATTATTGTAACGGTTTTAGTGATGGTTGTCTTCGTAAAAACAATTTTAAAATTTTTTGTGGAAACCAGATTTTTTGATGACAAACTAAATTTCTTTATTGGGGTAAGAAAAAAACAAATTATTCCAAGTGAAAGTGTTCATATTCCGTTTAAGAACTTAGAATTTGTTCGCAATAGAAAATTCTTCTTAAGTTTAACTGTGATGATTATCGCAGTAGGAACAATCCTATCTTTTGTAAGAGGAATTAACCTAGGTGTAGATTTTACTGGAGGAACAACGATTACCGTAACCAAAAATGAAAAAGTAAAATTAAAAACATTAGAACAAGAATTAAAAGATTCTAAGTATACCATCAAAAAAACTGAAGATAGTAAAAATGATATTACAGTTACAATAGATGAAGTACTAGATAAAAATCATATTAAAAAATTATCTCAGAAAATAGAAAAAGAATATAATACTGATACAGATATTTATACAGTAAGTAAAGTAGTAAAACAAGAATTAACTAAAAATGCAATTAAGTCATTATTATTTGCATCAATCGGTATTCTAATTTATGTAGCATGTCGATTCAAATTTAATTATGCGATTTCAGCTTTAGCAGCACTACTTCATGATGTCGTAATGATAATCTTATTCTTTTGTATCTTTAAATTAGAAATTACCAGTATCTTTATAGCAGCAATACTAACCATTATCGGATATTCTATTAATGATACCATTGTTACATTTGATATGATAAGAGAAAATTATAAAAAGACATTACAACAAAAAATAGGAAAAAGAAAGAAGAATATAGAAGATATTCATTTAAATGATGAAGAATTAATTGACTTAGTAAATGATAGTGTTCGTATTACTTTCACAAGAAGTGTTTTAACAACACTAACAACCATATTTCCAGTAATTTGTTTATTATTATTTGGTGCAAAAGAAATCTTTAACTTTAATATTGCTTTATTAGTAGGATTTATTGCTGGTGTATATTCATCAATCTATATTTCTAATCAACTGTGGTTAATATTAGAGTCAAGAAGATTAAAGAAACCACAAAAAAAAGATGATAGTGATAAAAAAGAAATTAGTGAAATAGAGATTAAGGGAGTTAATTGCTAACTTCTTTTTTTATAGTGTTAACTATTTTTTTATAGTCAGTAATATTTAAAAGAAGAAAAACTTTTTCAGTATTATTGACACATAAAAAAATAAAGTTTAATATGATAGTATAGTTTTTTAAAGGAAGTGATAGTGATGAATGATGAATATAGAAATATAACAATAGAAGATTTAATTGAAAAAGTAAAGACTTACAATACCAATGAAAAAGATATAGAACTAATTAATAAAGCTTTTGATTATGCTTATAAAAAGCACTTTGGACAAAAAAGAATTAGTGGAGATGATTATATTACACATCCATTGAATGTTGCAATGATTTTAACGGATATTAATGCCGATGCGACTTGTCTTGCAGCAGCCTTACTCCACGATACGATAGAAGATTCAGATAGTACAAAAGAAGAAGTTACCAAACTATTTGGAGCAGATGTTGCCTTATTGGTAGATGGTGTTACCAAGATTAATCGTCTTCATTTTTCTAATGCAGGAGAACAAATGGCAGCAAACCAAAGAAAAATCTTAGTAGGATTATCAGAAGATGTTAGAGTAATTATTATTAAATTAGCTGATCGTTTGCACAATATGAGAACATTATATGTTATGCCAGAAGAAAGGCAAAAGAAAAAAGCAAGAGAAACTCTAGAAATTTTAACTCCTGTAGCAGATAGATTGGGAATCAATAAAATTAAAAGTGAATTAGAAGATTTATCATTACGTTACTTAAAACCAGATGTTTATTTTGATATTGTTGAAAAATTAAATGCTAAGAAAACAGAAATGGATGAAGATGTAAATGATATGTTAAAAGAAGTATCTAGTTTACTAAATGAGCATAATATTAAACATGAAATCTTTGGAAGAAGTAAGAGTATTTATAGTATTTATAAAAAACTAGATAAAGGGAAAAAATTTAATGATATTTACGATATCTTAGCCTTAAGAGTTTTAGTAGACACAGAACAAGAATGTTATTTAGCACTAGGATTAATCCATTCAAAATATAAACCAGTGCCTAATCGCTTTAAAGATTATATTGCTATGCCTAAAACTAATCTTTATCAATCTTTACATACGACTGTATTTGGGGTAGATGGAAAATTATTTGAAATTCAATTACGTACTTATGAAATGCATAAAATTGCTGAATATGGTATTGCCTCTCACTGGTCATATAAAGCACACGGTAGCGTAAAAACAGTAAAAGATTCTATGGAAGCAAAACTACAAATCTTTAGGAGTATTATGGAATTAAATGAAGAATCAGATACTCCAGAAGAATTTATCAGTAGTATTAAACAAGATGTCTTAAATAATAATTCCATTTATGTATATACCCCTAAAGGAGATGTTTTAGAATTACCAGCAGGAGCAACTCCAGTAGATTTTGCTTATAAAGTCCATAGCGAAGTAGGAAATACTTTAGTAGGAGCTATTGTTAATGAAAATATAGTTCCTTTAGATTATCAGTTAAAAACAGGAGATATCATTAAAGTTAATACCAATAAATCCAGCAAAGGACCAAATAAAGATTGGCTAAATTTTGTTATTACTAGTCAAGCAAAAAATAAAATTAAATCTTTTTATAGCAAATTAGATAAAGATGAAAATCTAAATAAAGGACAAGAGATTTTAACCAATGAATTAAGAAAAAACAATTTACCAGTTCATGAAAGTTTAACTGGTGAAAAATTAGATACTATCTTGGAAGAATTAAACTTAAAAACATTAAATGAGTTGTATATGTTAGTAGGAACTTCAAAAGTTACTCCTCAATCTGTTGTTAAAATTTTAACTAAAGAAGAAGAAAAAGTAGATATTACTAGTAAAATTAATGAAAGTAATAATAAACCTATTATCAATAAAAATGATATTTTAGTAGAAGGATTAGATGATATTAAAGTAAATTTAAGTGGATGTTGTAAACCAATACCAGGAGATAAAATTATTGGTTATATCACGAAAGGATCAGGAATTACAGTTCATAGAGCAATCTGCCAAAATATAGCAGATTTAGGAGAGAGATTGGTCAGTGTTAAATGGAATAATGACTTATCGAAAAAATACTTTACAGATTTAATTATTCATACCAATACATCAGATAACTTATTAGATATTATTACAAAAGCGAGTCTAAATAATATTACAATTGATAGTATTTCAACAATTAATAAAAGTGAATATAAAGTTTATAGCTTAACTGTATTAGTAGAAAATACAGAAAAATTAAATAAATTTATTACTGACTTAACAAACTTACCATTCACTTTAAAAGTAGAAAGATTATTAAAGTAAAATACTGATAAATCTGTTTTCTAAAAGAATATTTCTACTTCTCTAAATTTGAGTAGTCTAAAATAACATCTAAACTTTTAGATGTTATTTTCATATCTTATAATTCCTTTAAATAAATTAACTTAAGCACTTTATAAAAATTTAAAATTATGATTAAGTATTTTTGCAATAACCATTTTAAGTAACTTTTTTCAAATTAAAAGAATAAAAAACTGTCATTATTAAACTTTTTTCCTTTATACAAGTTAACTACAAATTGATAAATATTCATAAAGTACTAGACAAAAAGCATTTAATGTATTATAATATATATCCATATCAAAAAGAACTATAATTAAATTTATGCAATTTAATAAAGAAAATTAATAAAAAGGGGGGAGATTTTATGGAACAATTAGATTTAATTTATCAAGTTGCAATGGATAAACTAAAATATAAATTTAATTCTCTTTCAAAAGAATTTTCCCTTTTAGAAGAGAATAATCCCATTGAGCATATTAAATATCGAATAAAAAAGAAGGATAGTATTGAAGGAAAACTTAAAAAAAAGAATCTTCCTATTACAGAAGAAAGTATTCGTAATTTAAATGATATCTTAGGAGTGAGGGTAGTTTGCTCTTTCTTAGATGATGTAGAAGTTTTAATTAAAACAATTGAAAGTGATCCAGAGATTACTATATTGAAGTGTAAAAATTATATTGATACACCCAAAAATAATGGTTATATGAGTTATCATTTAAATATTGAATTTCCTGTTTTAGTGAATGGGGTAGTAGAAAAAGTAAAAGCAGAAATTCAAGTTCGTACAATTGCTATGGATATGTGGGCAAGTTTAGAACATAAAATATGGTATAAAAAAGGAATAGAATTACCAGAAGAAATGACTAATGAAATTTATCAAATGGCAGATTTTTGTAAAATAGTGGATGAAAGATTAAATGTTTATGCAAGAAATGCTGAATTTAGAACACCAACTAAAAAGATTGAGTACCCTTTTCTCCAAGATAAAAAATATTCCATTACCAAACTAAAGCATGAAGCAGCATTAAAAATAATGGAAGAAAAAATTCAGTCTATTGTAGAAGAGTATGGTTTAAGTGATAGCCCTAATCCTATTGAACATGTTAAAAGTCGCCTAAAGTCAGATGATTCTATTGGTTTAAAGTTACAAAGAGAACAAAAAACATTAACAGTAAATTCCATCGAAGAAAATATCAATGATTTTGCAGGGATTCGTATTGTTTGTTCATTTAAAAGCGATGTAGAAAAAATCGTAACATTACTAAAAGATGACGCTACAATGGAAATTGTTGAAGAACAAGACTACATTACTTATCCAAAAGATAGTGGCTATAAATCCTATCATCTATTAGTCAATGTACCAATTTATTTGCAAAATGGAGTAGAGAAGATTAAAGTGGAAATCCAAATCCGTACCATTGCTATGGATATGTGGGCAAGTTTAGAACATAAATTATGTTATCACAAAGAAGTAGATTCACGAACTAACTTAGAGTTAAAAAGAATAGCAAATGTAGTAGGAAACATCGATGAAAGCATGGAAGAAATCATCAAAAAATCAAGAAATTTAGTAGCCCAAAAAAGTAAAAAGAAAGTAAGAAAAAAAGAAATTACTGATTCTATGCTAAATAAAGAAAACCAAAGTTAAATATAAGTAAATGATTTTAAATAAGGGATAATCTAGAAATGGATTATACTCTTTTTTTGTCTTCAAGAAAAATATTAGATAATTTTTTTATATAAAATTTTAATCTAATGAAGTATTTTTCTTATAAAATTATTTTCTTCTTCTTTTTGATAAAAAAATCAAAAAGGTATTTACTTAAAATTTTAATTTGATATAATTAAGGTAGATAATAGGAGAAACTTATTATCAATATAGATAAAAAGGAGAAAAAAAGTGAGTAATATTTATGTAACAAGTGAAATAGGAAAATTAAAAAAAGTTTTACTACATCGACCTGGAAATGAATTATTAAATTTAACCCCAGATACATTAAGTGAACTATTATTTGATGATATTCCTTATTTAAAAGATGCGCAAAAAGAACATGATGCTTTTGCAAAAGCATTAATGGACAATGACATTGAAGTAGTTTATTTAGAAGATTTAGTTAGTGAAGTCATTGCTAGTGATGAAGAAATTAGAGATAAATTTATTAAACAATTTATTTATGAGGCTGGCATTACTACAATTAAGTACAGCACATTAACATATAATTTTCTAGATAGTATCAAAGATTCAAAAAAATTAGTCTTAAAAACAATGGAAGGAATTCAAATTAGGGATATTCCTAAAAGAAAAAGAGAAATTGAAAAAACTTTGGTAGATCTAGTAGAAGAACCAGAAAAATTCATTGCACCACCTATGCCTAATTTATACTTTACAAGAGATAATTTTGCTAGCGTGGGAAGAGGAGCAAACTTAAATCACATGTATTCTATAACAAGAAATAGAGAATGTATATATGCAGAATATGTATTTAAATATCATCCTGATTTTAAAGAATGTCCTTTATATTATGATAGAAGTTATCATTGGCATACAGAAGGTGGAGATTTTTTAAATATTAACGAAAAAGTGGTAGCCATTGGGATTTCTCAACGTACAGAACCAGCTGCAATCGATCAATTGGCAAAAAACTTTTTTAGAGATCCAAGATGCAAAATTGAAACAATCTTAGCTTTTAATATTCCAGTATCCCGTGCTTTTATGCATTTAGATACAGTATTTACCCAAATTGACAAATATACTTTTACGTACCATCCTGGAATTTCTGATACATTACAAGTATTTGAGATTACAGAAGGATTTGATCCTACAACATTTGAAGATTTAAATGTAAAAGAATTAAAGGGAAGTTTAAAAGAAATATTAGAAAAATACTTACATCATCCAGTCACTTTGATACCATGTGCTGGTGGAGATAAAGTAGCTTCTGAACGAGAACAATGGAATGATGGATCTAATACGTTATGTATTGCCCCTGGAGTAGTAGTAGTATATGATAGAAATAATGTTACTAATGATGCACTACGTAGAGCAGGAATTAAAGTAATCGAAGTACATGGTTCTGAACTTGGTCGTGGTCGTGGAGGTCCTAGATGTATGTCTATGCCACTTGTAAGGGAGGATGTACAATGGTAGATTTAAGAGGAAGAGATTTTTTAAAACTATTAGATTTTACTCCAACAGAAATTAGACACTTATTAGATGTAGCAAAGACATTAAAAAAACAAAAAAGAAATGGAGAATCTCATCGTTATTTAAAAGGAAAACAAATTGCCATGATTTTCGAAAAAGATTCAACTAGAACAAGATGTGCTTTTGAAGCAGGTGCCCATGATCTGGGAATGGAAGCAACTTACCTAGGACCTACAGGTTCTCAATTAGGAAAGAAAGAAACAATAGAAGACACTGCTCGTGTTTTATCAGGAATGTATGATGGAATTGAATATCGAGGATTTGATCAAAAAATTGTTGAATCATTAGCAAAATACAGTAAAGTTCCAGTATGGAATGGACTTACCAATGAATTTCATCCAACACAAATGCTTGCAGATATCATGACAATTCAAGAAGAATTCGGTAACCTAAAGGGAAGAAAATTAGTTTTTTGTGGAGATGCTAGAAATAATGTTGGAAATTCTTTAATGGTAGTTTGTGCAAAATTAGGAATGCATTTTGTTTGCTGTGCACCTAAAAATTTATGGCCAGAAGAAAATTTAACAGATGAATGTCGTAAAATTGCAGAAGGAACTAATGCAAAAATAGAAATGACAGAAGATATCATGGAAGGTACTAAAAATGCGGATGCTATTTATACTGATGTTTGGGTATCTATGGGAGAACCTATGGAATTATGGGAGGAAAGAATTAAATTATTAAGCCCATATCAAGTTAATGCTAAAGTAATGAAAAATGCTAAAAAAGAAGCTATTTTCTTACATTGTTTACCTTCTTTTCATAATAATGAAACAACTATAGGAAAACAAATAGAAGAAAAATTTGGAATTAAAGAAATGGAAGTTACAGATGAAGTATTTGAATCTAATCAGTCACGTGTATTCGAAGAAGCAGAGAATAGATTACATACAATAAAAGCTGTAATGTTGGAGACGTTGAAAAAATGAGTAAAATAGTAATAGCGTTAGGTGGAAATGCGCTAGGAAAAACTCCACAAGAACAACATGATTTAATTGAAAAAACAGTAAAACATGTTGTTGACTTAGTAGAAGATGGTAATCAAATCGTTATAACACATGGTAATGGACCACAAGTAGGAATGATATATGACTCTATGCAAAAAGAGAAAATGCCATTTGCTGAAAGTGGTGCTATGTCCCAAGGGTATATTGGCTATCAACTACAACAAACATTAAAAGATGAACTTAATAATAGAGGAATCGAAAAAAGCGTTGTAACGGTAGTTACACAAGTTGAAGTAGATCCTAAAGATAATGCTTTTAAGAATCCTACCAAGCCTATTGGAGAATTCTTAACTAAAGAAGAAGCAACTAAAAGAGCAAAAAAAGACAAAGCAGTTTATAAAGAAGATTCTGGTAGAGGATATCGAAAAGTAGTTGCCTCACCTATGCCAAAAAAAATATTAGAATTAAATACAATTGAAAAATTAGTTAATGATGGAACAATTGTCATTGCTTGTGGCGGTGGTGGAATTCCAGTAGTTATGACTAAAAAAGATGGCTATGAAGGAATAGACGCTGTTATCGATAAAGATAGAACAAGTGCATTACTTGCTAAAGAAATTAATGCAGATGAATTATTAATTTTAACAGCAGTAGATCAAGTTTCTTTAAATTTTAATAAAAAGAATGAAGAAAAACTATCAAAATTATCAGTATCAGATGCAAGAGTTGCTATTAGAAACGAAGAATTTGGTGAAGGAAGTATGTTACCAAAAATTGAAGCAGCATGTTATTTTGCTTCAAAAACAGGAAAGAAAGCTATAATTTCTTCTCTAGAGAAAGCAAGAGATGCAATTGATGGTAAAAATGGTACACTAATTTATCAAGATGAAGCACAAGAAAAATCAAAAAAGAAAAGAATATCTTTCTCTTTAAGTGCATTTACAATTATTTTAATCTTGATTTATTTACTAGCAGCAGCAACACATATTCTTCCAGCCGCTCAATTTGATGGAAAAGATATTATAAATGGTACAGGGGTAGTAGGAGCAACACTATCACAAGCCTTATTAGCACCAATTAAAGGCTTTGGAGATGCTATTGATATTTGTGTTTTTGTACTTATTTTAGGATCATTCTTAAAAATAGTTAATTCAACAAATGCAATAGAAACGGGAATTCAAGTATTAATAAAAAAATTACATGGACATGAATTAATATTAATACCTATTTTAATGATTTTGTTTTCAATAGGTGGAACAACATATGGAATGTTAGAAGAAACTGTTGGATTTTATGCTCTACTTGCCGCTGCAATGGTAGCAGCAGGTATGGATACTATTGTATCATCAGCAATTGTTTTATTAGGTGCAGGTTCAGGAGTGCTAGGATCAACAGTAAATCCATTTGCAGTTGGAGTTGCTGTTGATGCTGCGAAATCTGTTTTACCAGCAGGAACTACAATTAATCAAGGTGTTATCATTGGATTAGGTGCAATTTTATGGATTACTACATTATTAATTTCAATTATATTTGTAATGTCGTATGCTAAGAAAGTAATTGCCAAAAAAGGATCAACAATTTTAAGCCTACAAGAAGTTAAAAATATGGAAGCAACATACGGAGATGAAGGAATTGGTAAGAAGAATGTTAAATTATCAGGAAGACAAAAATTAACTTTAATTCTTTTTGCATTTACTTTTGTTATCATGATTATTAGTTTTATTCCATGGGAAGATTTTGGGGTTACATTATTTGCAGATTCTAAATTTATTGGATTATCTTGGCTAGTTGGTTGCCCATTAGGACAATGGTACTTCCAAGAAGCAACTTTATGGTTTTTAATGATGGCTATAATTATTGCTATTGTAAACAAAATGTCAGAACATGAAATAGTTGATAAATTGGTTGATGGAGCAGATGATATGGTAGGAGTTATTTTAATCATTGCGCTTGCTCGTGGTGCATCAGTTTTAATGAGTCAGACTTATTTAGACAATTATTTAATTTATAATGTATCAAAAGTATTAGAAATGGTACCAAGAATAGTATTTGCCCCTCTTAACTATATTTTCCACGTTGGATTATCAGTATTAGTTCCATCAAGTAGTGGACTTGCTACATTATCGTCACCAATTATGGCACCACTTGCACAGAAAGTAGGATTTAGTGTAGAAACTACAATTATGGAAATGGTAGCAGCTAATGGTTTTGTTAATTTATTTACTCCAACTTGTGGAGCTATCATGGGAGGACTTGCCCTTGCAAAAGTTGAATATACAAGTTGGTTAAAATGGGTATCAAAAGTGCTTGTTTGTATAGCTCTTGCTAATATCTTAATATTAACTATAGCAATGCTTATTTTATAAAAACTTTAGAAAAGACTTTAAAAAGGTCTTTTTTTATGTTATTCTTATTTTAGAGAGTAGGTGAATAAAAATGAGAAGATATAGAAATTTTTTAATGTTATGTTGTCTTTTAATAATTACTGTTTTAACTACAGGATGTATGAAAGAAGAACAAGAAGAACTTACATTAGTAACTGAGGCTGGATTTGCCCCTTATGAATATTATTCTAATGGAGAAATTGTGGGAGTCGATATAGAAATTGCTCAAAAGATAGCAAAAAATTTAGGAAAGAAATTAGTAATTAAAGATGTTGCCTTTGATTCTATTATTAATGAAGTAAAAACGAAAAAAAGTGATATTGGTGCAGCAGGAATTTCTTATACAGAAGAAAGGGCAAGAGAGGTGGCTTTTACAGATAATTATTCTGTTTCAAAACAGGTTATTATAGTAAATAAAAATAGTTACATTACTTCTAAAGAAAATTTAGTGGGTAAAGTTGCTGTTCAACTAGGAACAACAGCAGATACTTATTTAACCAAAAGTACA
>JAQXQC010000082.1 GCA_029100965.1 Bacilli bacterium
TTTAATCTTTATCAGTATTTTTATTAAATATGTGTTATGATATTAGTAGTTTGGAAGTGATATCATGAAAAAAGTTGAATTATTAAGTCCAGTAGGAAATAAAGAGATGTTATATTATGCCATCCATAATGGAGCAGATGCCGTATATTTATCAGGAAAAAATTATGGCGCTAGAAAATTTGCAAGTAACTTTACCAATGAAGAATTAATGAATGCCATCAATTATGCACATACTTATGGAGTAAAAGTCTATGTAACCGTAAATACCTTAATCTATGAAGAAGAATTAGATTCTATTTTAGAATATATTGGTTTTTTATATCAAAACCAAGTAGATGCCCTTATCATCCAAGATATTGGTTTAATCAAAAAAGTAAGAGAATATTATCCTAATCTAGAACTCCATGCCTCTACCCAATGTCATACCAATAACAAAGAAGCAGCTTCTTTCTTTCAAAAATTAGGATTAAAAAGAGTCGTTTTAGCAAGAGAGATGTCCCTAGAAGAAATCCAGAAAATTGATATTCCTATCGAAAAAGAAGTATTTGTTTATGGTGCCTTATGTGTATGTTATTCTGGCTGTTGTCTTTTCAGTAGCCTAAATGGAGGTAGAAGTGGTAATCGGGGAGAATGTGTTGGCAGTTGCCGTTTGCCTTACCAATTAATAAAGAATAATGAAGTCGTAAAAACGGATGGTCAGTACCTTTTAAGTACCAAAGAACTAAATACACTCCCTAACTTAAAAGAACTATTAGACGCTAATATTGACAGTTTAAAAATAGAAGGAAGAATGAAATCTCCATCTTATGTTGGCTATGTCACTAGATTATATCGAACCCTAATTGATAAATATTACAACAATGAACCATTAACTTTAACTAAGGAAGAACAAATCAACTTAAAAAAACTATACAATCGTGAATTTACCAAAGGATATCTTTTTCATGAGTCAGATATTATGAATATCAAAACCCCTAATCATCAAGGAATTCCAGTAGGTAAAGTTCTTTCTACTACTAAAGATAAAATAAAAATTAAAGTTACCAATGATTTCCTAAATCAAGGAGATGGAATAAGATTTCAAAATAATAACACAGGAATGATCATTAATCGTCTTTATGATGATAAAAGTCTTTTAAAAAACAGTATCTCATCTCCTCATATTGCCTATGTAGAGAATACCAAACATATCCATGGAGAAGATATAATCTTAAAAACAACAGACTTTAAATTAACCAAATCTCTAGAACAAGTAACGGAGAAAAAAATACCCATAGATATCTATTTTGAAGCAAGAAAAAATAAACAAATGTCTATTACAATTAAAGATAATCAAAATAAAGTAGAAGTACTAGGAAATATCCCAGAACTAGCAATAAATAGAAGTACCACTCAAGAAGAAGTAGAACACCAATTAAACAAACTAGGCAATACTCCTTATAAAGCATCATTCATAGAAGTAAATATAGATACCAATCTTTTTATCAATATTAAATCAATCAATGAATTAAGAAGAAAAGCAGTCCAAGAATTAACAAGTAAAAGAATTCATCCCCATCAAATTTCTTCTCCTTCTTATACTAAGAAACAATCCACAACCCTAGATAAATATCCATCCCAAGATAAAATAAATATCAGTATTTTAACCAGAAATGAAACCCAGTTAAAATGTGCCCTAGAAAATCAAATAGACACAATCTACACCACGGACTATAACCTATACAATACTTATAAAGATTACAACAACATTTATTATCGCTTACCAAGAATAATAAATACTCATCCCAATTTAGAAAATGAGAATCTACTTATCACGGAAATTGGCAGTCTAAATCATTATCAAAAGAATAATCATTTAATTAGTGACTATACTCTGAACATTACCAATCATAACTCAATCGAATTATTAACCAAAAATAATGTTAAAAAAGTAACACTATCTGTTGAACTAACAGATAGTCAAATAAAAAATATCATGAAAACAAACTATCCAACCGAATTAATTATCTATGGCAGATTAGAACTCATGGTCATGAAATATTGCCCTTTAAAAAAATGTCTAAATTACTGTAAAAATTGTAAAGATAGTAAAGATAAATTCTACTTAGAAGATAAAGAAAAAAATCGTTACCCCATGCTAAGAGAAAACTGTATTACTCATATTTTACACAAGAATATAACCAACAAAATTCCTAATATTTCAAATTATATTTCTTACGGAATTAAAAATTTTAGAATAGAACTTTTTGATGAAGATTATAATGAAGTAGAGAATTTAATAAAGAAATTAAGAGAGGAGATACAAAAGTGCGAAAGGTAAAGATTCCCAAATATAGTTTATCAGAAGAATTAATTAATGCAATTAGCCATGGAATAGGAGCAGGCTTAAGTATAGCAGCTCTAGTCTTATTAATTGTTCACTCCAAAAATGTTATTAGTATTTTATCTTCCATCACTTATGGAGTATCCTTAATTGTTTTATACACTATCTCTTGTATCTATCACAGCCTAAGTCCTAAACTAACGGGTAAAAAAGTATTAAGAGTAATTGATCACTGTAATGTTTTACTTCTAGAAGCAGGAACTTATACCCCTATTTGCACTTGCCTAATCAAAGGAAAACTAGGTCTATCTCTTCTTATCATAATTTGGGTAATTAGTATTATCGCTATTGTAGCAAACGCGATTGATGTAGATAAATATCAAGGACTGTCCGTAGTATGTCATTTAGCTATGGGGTGGGGCATCCTTCTTTTCTATCCTCTTCTAAAAACCCTTTGCCCTACAGTAGGTCTTATCTATCTAATTTTAGGAGGTGTTATGTACACCATTGGTGCCATTCTCTATGGATTAGGTGCCAAGAAAAAATACATGCATTCTATCTTCCACTTCTTTGTTCTAGCAGGTAGTATCTTCCATTTCTTTATGATTTATTTATATGTAATTTAATTTTTTAGATTTGAAAAATACTGATAGAGACCCTTCTTTTCATATTTTTAATTTTAATAATATCTATTTTATGATAAGAAAGTTTAAAATACTAAATTTAAATAAACATATATTCTATAAAAGATAGAAAAATCATCCTTAGATTAATCTATCTTTTTTTGCTAATTTTTTATCAGTATTTTTTGTAAATAACAATCTTTTAGTAGCAAAAATTGTCGATATTTGCTATAATGGGGGTAAGAATGGAAAGGAGTATAAAATATGCAAAAAAATTCAAGAAAAAATTTAATTTTAAAATGTATTGCTCTTGGAATCGTATGTAGCTTTACTCCTCATGTATATGCCCTAACAGGTATCGTAAATGTCAATGATTCTTTAACTTTAAGAAGTCAACCAACAACATCAAGTAGTGTGATTACAAGATTTTATAATGCTACAGAATTAACAATTTTAAATACCAATTCTGGAACAGGTAACGGATGTGGTGGTAATTGGTATAAAGTAAGTTATGGAAACTATACAGGTTATTCTTGTGGTGATTTCATAAAATTAAAAGAAGAGAATCAAACTACTTCTGGAGTAGATGATAGTTACGCTAAAAAAAATTATGATAATCCAACAAAAAAAGATGGAACAATCATGTGTTATGAAGATACAGGTTCCGTTGGTTTAAGAAGTAGTGCTAATGGGAGTAGAACAGGTGCTAAAGTTAATTGTGGGGAAGATGTAGATGTTTTAGAAACTGTGGACAAGCCTAATACCACATGTCCATATTGGTATAAAATAACTGCAGGTTCTAACACTGGTTATTTATGTGGATATTTCGTAAATACAACAAAATTAACATCAACTGCACAAAATTATTACAATCAGAAAAAAAATGGAGATACTATTGAAAGTTATACCCAAAAGTTAAAAACTGCAGGTTTTCCAGATAGTTATATTCCATATTTATTAGAATTACATGCAAGACATTCTAATTGGACTTTTGAGGCGGAGAAAATTAACCTTAATTTTGATGATGTTGTAACAGGAGAAAGTGGTAATGGGGCAAGTCTGCTTCAAAGAAAAGCTCCATTTGATGATGGATATTTATCTTTAGATACCAATACTTATAATATTTTAGCAGATAATTTTAAGGAATATGAGAGTGAACCTGGATATTATAATGCCTCAAAAGAAGCTATTGCTTACTATCTTGACCCAAGAAATTATTTGAATGAAAAGTATATTTTTGCCTTCGAAACATTAGGATATAGTTCTAACCAAAATTCAAGGGTTATTTCTTCTATTTTATCCGCTCAAGGTTTTTGGCCAAGTATTTATCAGTATTATAATAGAAGTGGTGCTATTAAAGATAGTACAGGAAATGTTAATGATGATATTGTAACATCATCTTCAAAAATTGGAATTAGTGCTGTTCATGTAGCTAGTCGTATTAAGCAAGAGATATCTGGAATATCTTCAACCGATTCTAGAATAGGTGGAAATTTCCGGTATAGTGGGAAAAGCTATTCAGGTTATTATAATTTCTTTAATATAAAATCAAGATGTACAAATTGCAGTTCTATTTATTCTGGATATGCTTATGAACAAGGATGGAATACTCCATATAAAGGAATTTATGGTGGAGCATCATTTATGTATAATGGATATATTTCTATAAATCAAGATACCATTTACTATGAAAAATTTGATGTATCTTCAACAAAAAATGGAAATTTTACCCACCAATATATGCAAAATCTAGCCGCTCCAATTCAAGAAGGAGGAATTAAATATAATGGTTATGTTAATAGTATGAATAGTTATTTAAATACAGCCATTAAATTTGTTATTCCTGTATATAATAATATGCCAAATTATACCGTAACAGCCCCTAGATTAGGAAATCCAAACAATTATTTAAAAAATTTAACGATTAATAATAATACCATTAATAATTTTAGTTATAATACTTATAATTATAATGTTTATTTAAGTAGTAATACAACTTCTGTTAAAATTGGGGCAAATACCATTAATGCAAATGCCAAAGTAAGCGGAGCAGATACCGTTCAAATTAAGTCTGATAATCAGACACAACAAATTAATGTAACTTCACAAAATGGAAAAACAAGAACTTATACCATTAATTTTATTAGAGAAAAAGACGATTCTCCATCTACTACTATTGAAGATGCAATGAATCATTCAGGATTTAAATATAATGATAAAAATATCTTCGGAATTAATGTAGGAACAAATGTGTCTAATATAATTGGAAATATTACGAGTTATAATCATAAAGTAGGTGTAACAGTAAAATCAAAGAATGGAATGCTTAAGACAAATGATGTGTTTAAAACCGGGGATAAAGTAACAATTTCTGGTACCAATGGTACAAAAACTTATGATGTGGTAATTTTTGGAGATATCAATGGCGATGGTCAAATTACTGCAGTGGATTATGTTAATGTCAAAAATTATATTATGAATCGAAGTAATCTAACAGATAGTTATTTAAAGGCTGCTGATGTCAATAAAGATGGACAGGTTACGGCGGTAGATTATGTTCAAATTAAAAATAGTATTATGGGAAAAAGTAATATTAATCAATAAAGGAGAAATCAATGACAAAAAGAATAAAATATATATTATGCGTAATGTTTACCTTTTTCATTGCTAAGACAAATGTTTTTGCAGGCTCTTTATCTATTTGGTCGGGAGCAAAAGAAGTAACTGTTGGACAAACGGTTACTGTTTCTGTAAATGCTAACAATCTTGCTGGAACTTTTAATGTATCCTCTTCCAATAATGAAATTTTAGCAGGAGGAGAGTCTGGGAAATGGTTAGACAATGATACTTATACTTATACTTTTACAGCAAAAAGTGCTGGAACAGCAACTATTACCGCATCATCGATAGATGTTGCGGATTACGATAGAAATGCTAAATTTTCCGGTAGCAAATCGGTAAGTATTGTAGTGAAAAACAAAAGTACATCCTCAAGTGGTGGCAGTAGTAATTCAAATAAGGGAGGAACAACTGCAGATAAAAAAGAATATGATGCGAACAATAACTTAAAATCATTAACCATCGATGGTCAAAGTATAGAACCAGCATTTAACAAAGATACAACTGAGTATAAATTATCTCTTGACCAATCAATCGAAAAAATAAATATCCAAGCATCAGCAGAAAGTGGTAAAGCATCCGTATCGGGAACAGGAGAAAAAACATTATCCCAAGGAGAGAATACCATTGAAGTTAAAGTAACTGCTGAAAATGGAAATGAAAAAGTATATAAAATTATTGTTACCGTAGAAGATAAACATCCTATTTTCACAAAGATTGGCAAAAATACTTATACAGTAGTGAAAAAAAATAATAATCTAATCGATAAATTAGAAAACTATGAAGAAGTAACAATTAAAATAGATGCTCAAGATGTTATAGCTTATAAAAATAATAAAACAAATGTATTACTAGTTATCCTAAAAGATAAAGAGAACAAATTAGCATACTATACTTATAACGAACAAACCAAAAAATATGAAGAATATCATTATATCAAAGTAGGAAATATAACCTTACAAATTCTTCCCTCAAAAACTCCAGAAAAATATACAAAAGATAAACTTAAAATTCAAAATCAAACCATTGATTACTATAAAATCAGTAAAAAAAATAAAATAGGTCTAATTTATGGAACAAACATCAAAACAGGAAATACAGACTATTATGTCTATGATACGGAAGAAGAAACCTTAAGCAGATATTATAATCCCGAAGTAAAAGTTTACAAACAAGAATTAAAACAATTAAAAGAATACACCATGATTGTAATAGGAGTAATTGCTTTCTTAAGTATTATTGTCATTATTTTTTCTCTAAAAAAAGGAAAGAAGAAGAAACATTTAAAAACAATGTAACTTCTTCTTTTTTTCATAATTTTATTTTTCTCCCATTTCTAACATAATACCAGGTAAAATCTGCTTCTTCCTTGATACAACACCTTCTAAGAATGTTCCTTGTGTTAAATCTTCACGTTTATAAACATTCCTTAAAATATCTTCTGCTCGCTTACTATATAAAACATAAGAACCTTTCTTAATAATATCGGTAACAAATAAAGCAACAAAGTAATAATCTTCTCCATCTGCTACTTGATTTAATAAATCAACATATTCTTCTTTCTCCTCAAGAAGCTCATCTGGATTTGTGGTAGAAATTTGACCAAGACCAATATGATAATTTCCAACAGGATAGTTTTTATAATCCGTATATAATACTTCTTCTTTAGTTTTTCCTTTTAATGAAGAACCAGCCTTTAACATCTCTAGACCATATACTTGATAATCAACTCCAGCAATATCTGCAAGTTCTTGAACAGCCTTTCTATCAATATCTGTTGTAGTAGGAGAATTTAAAATTAAAGTATCCGATAAAATTCCCGATAACATAAGACCAGCAATCTCTTTAGGAATATTAATATTATTTTCATGATACATAATATATAAGATTGTATTAGTACTACCAACTGGCATATTTCTAAAATTAATTGGCATATTCGTACCAATACTACCAATATTATGATGATCAACAATCTCCACAATATTTGTCTCTTCTAACCCAATAGCACTTTGCTCATAAGAATTATGATCCACTAAAATAACATTCTTACGATTATCATAACTAACATCAGACATTCTCAAAATTCCCTTACATTTCTCATTCTCATCAATAACAGGATAATAACTAAATCTAGTCTTATTCGCAATTCCCATAAAATCACTAACATTTTCATATTCACTAATACAAAGAATATCCTTAACATAGTCGATTGTAGAGACACTATTCGCAAGATTAATTCGACGAGCAGCAATTAAAGTAGGATAAGGAGTAACAATAATATTCACATTTTTCTCTTGAGCCATTTTTAAATGCTCTTCCTTAATCTGATGACCACCAGTCATGATAAGTAATTTAATTCCACTAGCAATTGCATATTCAATAACACTATGTCTATCTCCAACCATCAAAATAGAATTCCCATCCAAAGGAACCGAACTAATAATTGTTGTACTACGATAACTAGCAACCGTTAATTTTCCTTTAATATCTTCATTAAATCGAAGAAGTTCCTTTCCATCAATAGCCTTTAGAATATTATCATATGTTGAATCAACTAAATCAATATTCTCATTAAATTGTTCTTTAGCAATATCCTTCATCGTAATAATTCCAAGTAATTTTTTATGATCATCTACCATAGGAATTTTACTAATACCAGCCTCATTCATTTTATGATATGCATCATTAATAGAGTCTTGTTCCGTAACACTATAATTTTTCGTATAATTTAAATCTTTAACTTTAATTTTAACATCATTTAAAAATATTGGCTCTTTCACTCCAAAATACTTAAGAGCATACTTAGTCTCTAAATTAATTCCACTAAGTACAGCAGGAACAGCATTAACCCCAAGTTCTTTCTTCAAATGAGATAAGGCAATCGCTGCTGTAACACTATCTGTATCTGGATTACGATGCCCAAAAACATATACTTTTTCCATATTTTTTCACTCCCTCTTTCGTTAACCAATTATATAATAATTATGTTGTAAAGTAAAGATTTTTATTCATCAAACAAAATACAATTCATTAAAATTGAGTAAATTTTTAATGAAAAGTAAAATACTTCACTAGAACTTTACCCTAGTAAAAAAACTAAAAAAATAACAGTAATATTAATTTTGTGATATTGCATTATCATTTGGATTTTGTTATAATGAAAAAAATAGGAGGAGTGTAAAAAATGGAGAAACAGAAAAATAAAAACAATATTATTTATATTGTAATTGCTGTTCTTACTCTGATGGTCGCAATTACAGGAGCAACATTTGCTTACTATACAGCAACATCAACAGTAAATAATGTAATTACAGGTAATATGGCAACAATTAGATTTAATATTAGTGTTACTAAAAAAACAAATGTGGATAATACAAGAGGATTAATTCCTATGACAAATTCTATGGTACAAAAAGCAGTAGCCAATGCTAGTACAAAAGGTATTTGTCTAGATGATAACGGAAATGCTGTTTGTCAAGTATACAAGATAACCATTAATAATAGTAGTACTGCTGGTATGTATTTTGATGGATATGTAACTTTGACTGGTGGCTCTGGAGTACCAACAGACTATACAACATGGGGAAGCACAACTGCTACAACAATGAGATGGGCACAAGCCTTTTGTACAGAAACTTCAGGAAATCTAGCATCATGTACAACAGCTGGTACTTCAACAGCGAGACAAACAGATGCAACAGGATTTACTTGGACAGCTTTAGGTTCTAATACTTCAAGCCAATTGGACAAATCAGAAATCATTGATGCTTACGCATCAGCAACCAAAAGTGCAACAATTCAAGGAAACCCTCATACAATAATTAATAAAAATTTCATTCGTGTAAGTAAACATACCGGAACAGGGTATGTTCAAGCAACTGATATCACATCAGCACTAGTGTACAATCAGTTTTTATCACCAAAAGATGCAAGTACAGCTAATGATACAGGAGATAGTTCAACAACATT
>JAQXQC010000083.1 GCA_029100965.1 Bacilli bacterium
TTCTTTGATTGTTTCATATTTTTCTTTTTCATTCATTCTTAATTCAACCTTTCTCATTTTCCACCTCGGTGGATTATTATATAATAACCTGAGACATTTTCCAAAGTTATTACTTAAGACATTATCACAAGTTAATCATAATTTTTTTCATTTTTATCATTTTATACTTGACAAATATAAACAAATCGATTAGTATATAAATCACCAATTCAAATTTTGTATGAATTGGTGCTAGTATCACACTAGCCAACCCTTTTTATTCTTTTTGGGAGACTGTCCACAGGGGAACAGTCTCTTTGTTTTTTATTTATTGACAGATAGTTTTTTTATTTTTATAATGAATATACGAAAGAAGGGATCCTATGAAAAAAGTTATCTTAATTCAATATGGAGAATTAACCACAAAAAAACAAAACAGGAACTTATTTATTCAAACATTACAAAATAATATAAATAATAGTCTAAAAGAAGAAAATATTAAAATTATTACTAATAGAGTTAGAATGTTTATTGAACCAAACAATGAAGATAGAATACCAAATATCATTGAAAAATTAAAAAATATTTTTGGAATTCATCGTATAGTTATTGCTTACAAGAGTGATAATAATATTGAAAGTTTAAAAGAAAATATTTTAACCATTGTAAAAACAATACCTTTTAAAACTTTTAAAGTAGAAACTAAAAGAAGTAACAAAAACTTTCCTATTTCTAGTATGGAATTTAGTCGTGAAATTGGAGGACTAATCTTAAAAAACATTCCTAATATTTCTGTAGATGTTCATCAACCAGATTATACCGTTAAAATAGAAATTAGAGAAGAATTTTCATACATCTATGGAGAAATCTATGAAGGAGCTGGTGGATATCCAGTTGGTGTTGCAGGAAAAGGAATTCTAATGCTATCAGGTGGAATTGACTCTCCTGTTGCAGGATATATGGCAATGAAAAGAGGCATCAAAATTGAATGTTTATATTTTGAATCTCCACCTCATACTTCAGAACTAGCCAAGAAGAAAGTAAAAGATTTAGTAAAAGAACTTTCTAAATATCAACCAAATATTAAATTACATGTTATTAATTTTACCAATATTCAAGAAAATATTTATAAAAATATTAATCCAGATTATATGATTACCATCATGAGAAGAATGATGTATCGTATTGGAGAAGAAATGATTAAAAAAACAAACTCATATATTTTAATTAATGGAGAATCTGTAGGACAAGTTGCAAGTCAAACATTACCTAGTATGTGTGCAATTAACCAAGTAACAAACGTTCCCGTTATTCGCCCTGTAGCATGCTTAGACAAATTAGAAATTATTGAAATTGCTAAAAAAATAGGAACTTACGAAATATCTATCTTACCTTATGAAGATTGTTGTACGATATTCCTACCTAAACATCCAGTCATCCATCCAGTTTTAGAAAAATGCTTAGAGTATGAAGCAAAGATAGACTACAACAAAATGATAAAAGAAGCTGTAGAAACAGTAGAAACAATAAAAATAGATAAATCTGAAGAAAAAAAGAAATACCAATTTTAGAAAAAATTACCAAATACTTTTAAGTATGAAATAACAAAAAGATCAAAACCTATGAGTGTAGGAGGTGAACATAATGAACAGCCAAAACAATAACAAAATGGTAGTTCCAGGTGCAAAGCAAGCCATCGAAAGAATGAAATATGAAATCGCTAACGAATTTGGTGTTAATCTTGGACCAGATGCTACTTCTAGAGCTAACGGATCAGTTGGTGGTGAAATCACTAAAAGATTAGTGAAATTAGGAGAAAACCAATTAAATGGTTCTAACTATAACCAAACAAAATAAGGTATTAAAAATTTAAAAAGAAGAATAGTATTTTTGGAATATTATTCTTCTTTTTTGTACATAATTACCTTAGGTGATCATGATGTATTCTTATAACTGTTTAATTTTTTATTCAATATTAGGATTTATCTTAGAAAGTACAATCTATAAAATCAAAAAAAGTAAAAGACATAGTGGAATATCTTATGGACCAGTAACCTATGTCTATGGATTTGGCATCTTAGGATTAAATGCACTAGATAAGTATTTTTTATCCAAAATAAAAGGAAACAAAATCAAGAAACTATTTATCACATTTCTTTCATCAACAATATTGATGAGCCTAATTGAATTTCTAGGAGGAATCACTCTATATAAAATCTTTCAAATAAGACTATGGGATTATTCCAACAAACCTTATCATTTAGGACGCTATGTATGTTTAGAACTATCTATAATATGGGGAATTCTAGGCTGCCTTTACTTATATTTTGCCAAAAAAGTTTTTGATCCCCTACTAGAAAAGATTCCTAAAAAAATTAGTATAACCTTAATGATTATTCAATTAATCGATATCATTTTTGTAATAATAAACAAGTTTTTCTAAAGGAGAAAGAAACTCCCTTAGTTTTTTTTGAAAATCCTCTTTTTCACTAGAAGTAAGATTTTGATAATTAATCCTCTTAGCATCACTTTCCTCTAAAAGATCATTTTTACCATTTCTTAAAACAGCTTTAACTGTCTTTTCCGTAGTTTCTCCTTCCTTTTCAATACTAGAATTTAATGAGTAGGAATATCCTCCTTTTTCTTCTTGAATAATCAACTGAAGATTATAAACTTTATTAATAACTTGATAAGAATAGCAATAGCGATAAGAAGAAGCTTCTCCTGAAAAAACACTATATAATTCTCCATTCTCATAAATTCTTAATTGAAAATTTTTCTTCTTATTTTCCATATTTAAACGATACTTCTTCGCTTTAGAAACTTCATAAACAATTTCTTTATCTTTATATTCTAAAATACTTCTCTGTCCATTTTTCTGATTAGTAATTGCACTCTTAATAGAAACAACCTCATTAGTCAAAGCATTATTTTTAATAGTTACAATAATATTATATTTATCCTTAAGATAATTACTCCCTAAAACATCATTAATATCTTTCTCACTCAAAAAAAAACTAAACTCTACAATAGGAACATTCCCCTCTAAATATAAATTCTTAATAGCCTTAATATCAGAAATTTTCTTCTTTAACCGAGAAACAAAATCCTGATACAAAAGATCTTGTGAATAAACCACCCCATAAGAAGCAAAACTCCCTAACTCCAAAGAATAATCTTGAGAAGTAATTTTCGAATACAAATAATTATCCTGATTAGAAAGTTCTAATTGTAATCCGTTCTCTTCTCTTAATATTCCATAATTATAAACACTATCTTCTAAAGTAATCGTTCCTTCCAAACTAGAAGAAGAAACAATATTTTTAGGAATAATTGAAGTAAAAACATTAGCATATTGCTTCTTCAAAACAGCAAAATCATTCTGTAAAACTTGTCCAAAAGACAACACTGTACGATAATAAATAAAATAGCTAATTCCCAAAACAAGAAAAATAGAGAAAAAATAAATAATAACATATTTTGTGTATTTACTATGATGAACTTGAGGATCTTGATATACTTTTTTCTCTTTTAAAATTGCATCATACTTACCCAAAATATCACCTCTTTATCCTATCACAATTATAGCATATTCTTTTTTACTTTCAAAGTGTTATTGAAAATTCTAATAAATATTTTGAATAAATAAAAACAAACTTTTTCTATTGTTTCAACGTTAATGTCTTTACCCTACTTGAGATAAAATCCATATGATTATATGTTTCAATAAATTGATTACTTTTATCTTTAATATTAAAAGTATAATACTTAATCATCTGTTTCTCTTCATATTGATCTAAATTAATCGTAATCAATTCTTCCCCATTATACCCTACTACTAAAAATCTAACCTTAAAATATGCCTCATTTTCTATAACGCTCCCAACGGAATAAGTATTTTTTAGCAAGTTTAATTCTTCTAACTGTTTTTTCTTCTTGATTAGTTCCTTTTTTTCTAGTTTTAAATTCCTTTTATAATTTAATTTTAATTCTTTAAATTTTTCTCTTGTTTTATCCTCTGTTACAGCAAAAATTGAATAATGATTTCTCTTGTTAATTTCAATCGTATAATCAAATACTGGATGAAAATACAAATCTCCCATTCCTATGGTATCCGTATCATACTTTGATGCTTCTTGAAGTAAAACTAAAGTATATTGATCACGACAAATACTAGAAACATAGTAATAAGAATAACGATACAAAACAACATAACCAACATCCAATTGATTAGTCATCTTTGCTTTCTCCAAAGTTAAATATTCCTTATATTGTGCTTTTATTACCTTTAATTGCTCTGAAGATATTGTATTCACGTATCTTCCTTTCAAAGCAGATGAAATAAGATTAAACTTATACCTTCCAAAATCAATTTGATTTAAATAATAAGAATAACTATCTATTTTACTATAAATATACTTTCCCTCTAAAATATCAATAATGAAGTAATAGCCATGCTTATTCTTTAAAATATCTCCAACACCATAAGAAATATCTTCAATGCTAAAATAATCACTCTTCCCTTCTCCATAAATTTTTTTCTTAATCTTTAATAAATTATCATTACTTAATGAATAAGGAACTTTCCCTCTATAATTATCTTCAGTAATTTTTTTCATTTTAGAAACATTAATATAAGTATTTTTCTCCCCAATAATCTTTCCTAATAATAAAAATTCTTTCTTATTTCTTGATGTTGCATATACCCCAATTGGCTCATCTTTTTCAAAACCAATAATAATATATGGACCAATCTCATGCCCCTTTAATATTTGTTCCCTTTCTTCATCACTTTCATATCGATTCGCCCAAACAATATCTCCTATCAATAACTTTGATAAAGGATATATTATTTTCTTTTTCCCCGTTTTTTTTAATTCAACTTTTGTATTTTCTACTCCAGAAAAATCTTTTTTCTCGATATCTTCACAAATTTTTTCTATTTTATCTTCTCGATCAATGAAAGAATTCTCTAAAGAATCTTGATGAAAGGAATCAACATCATAATTTTTATCTTCTATTTTTGAATAATATTTATCTCGATAAAAAGAAAAGATTTCTTTTACCTTATTAATTAATTTTTGAATCATTTTACCACCTGGTTATCTATCATACCACATCTAAGAAAAAAAATATAGACAAAAAGAAAGTCCATAACCAAAGTTATGAACCAATAACATAATGAATACCCTTTAATACACTAACTAAACAAAATATTAACCCCTACTATTTTAACATTAATTTCAAAGCTTCTTTAATTTGCTCTTCCAAAGATAAACTGCTATCTATTTTGTTTGCTACCTTCTTTACATCAGCCTGCTTATAGCCAAGTCCTAATAATACTTCTGTCAACTCATCAGTAAAGTCTTCCTTAGCAAATAACCCCGTATTTACAGCATTAAGTTTTCCTTTCAAATCTAAAACCATCTGCTTAGCAACTTTATCCCCTATCTTAGGGAATTTTTTCAAATAACTCAAATTATTATTCTCAATTGCATCGGCAATAGAAGTAAAACTTCCCGTTGCAATAATAGGTAAAGCCATCTTAGGACCTAACCCCTTTACAGAAATCAATTTTAAAAAAAGTTCTTTTTGTTCTCTAGATTGAAATCCATATAAAGTATACTCATCTTCTCCTACCTTAGTATAAGTATAAACAGTAACTACCTCATTTAATCGATACGAATAAGGATTAGGAACATAAATCAAATAACCAATATCATTATTCTCTAAAACAATATTATTACTATCAATTTCCGTAATTTTTCCTTTAATATATCCGTACATTACTTCATCTCCTTTAACTTAGCATTAGTTGTATTTTTTATAACATCAGAATTTATTGTTAAAGTCATCTCTTGATGTTTTACCTCTACTGAAATAGCATCTTGAATCATTACATTCAAAAGTTCACGATAAGAAATATTTCTAGCTTCCCATAAATGATGTGCAAAACACCAAGGAATACTATTCACCTCATCAACATATAATTTTTTATTTTTAGTATCATACAAGAAATCAATTCTAGCAGTACCACGCATATTCAACATCTTAAAAACAGCCAAAGAATAAGTCTCAATTTCTTTTCTTAACTTATCCTGTATATCAGCAGGACAAGTCCTTTCAATACTAGAATCTTTCAAAGCATCTCCCACTAAAAATTTATCTCCATACTCAATCATTTCCTTACTAGTCTTAATCTCTTCTATTTCACTAGTAATATTTCCATTAGGTGTTAACAATACTGAACAATTATATTCCACCATATCAGAAATCTTCTCCTCAATTACAACTTTACTATCAAATTTAAAAGCCCTCTCAATTGTAGAATCAATCTCTTCCTTCTGAGTAATCGTTTCTACTCCAATACTTCCACCTAAAGTTGCTGGCTTAATAATAAGAGGATACTTTAATTCATCAATCTGCTTAAACAATTCTTCCTTCTTATTTCGATAAAATCTTTCTCCAAACCAAACAAATTTTGTAACAGGAATATCATTTGCCATCAGTACTTGTTTCATAAATACTTTATCTTGTGCCATGACAGAAGAATAAATATTACTTCCTACATAAGGAATACCAATTAGATTTAAATAACCTTGAATTGATCCATCTTCCATATTAGCTCCATGAACCATAGGAAATGCTAAATGAAGTTCACAAACCTCACTCTTAACTACGCCAACTTTCTGTAAAACATATCTTCCTTCTTTATTCACTAATATAACTCTCTTAGCATACCGTTTAATCAAATCAAAATCTTTAAAAGTATCCAAAAATTTTAAACAACCACCCGTATACCATTCTAAATTCTTTGTAACATAAATCGGAACAACCTCATACTTTTCACTATCAATATGAGAAATTGCCTGAATAGCCGTCAAAATCGATGCTTCATGTTCAACACTTTTTCCCCCAAAAATTACACCAACGTTTAATTTCATTTTTATCACCTACAAATCTAGTATAATATAAAAAATTCTCCTTGAAAAGAAAAAACAATTCAGTTTACATTTTTTCTTTTCTTTCTTTATCCTTTAAAAAGAAAAAATACTTACCAATAACTAAAAGTTAATTTAAAGGCTATACAAAAAAGAAAAAAATTGCTATAATGAAAGATAGAAAAAGGAGGAATAAAATGCATATTATTGCCTTATCTGAATTACAATTCAAAAACTATTCTACCCTACATAGTAAGAGAAATTACAAACAAAGTGTTGAATACGCAAAATTAAAAATGGAAAATGGATACACTCCCATCTACTTAGGATTAATTGATGAAATGAATAATGTACACGCTGCAACTTTAATTCTAGAAAAAAAGATTAACAATAAACATCGCTATGGATATGTCCCTAATGGCTATTTATTAAACTATTATAATCTTGATTTATTAAAATGCTTTACTGTCGAATTAAAAGCATACCTAAAAAAATTAAATTATATTTACTTAAGAATTAATCCCCTAATCAACTATCAAGTATATGACAGTGACTTCATCCTAAAAGAAAACAATAGCGGTATCATTAAGGAATTTGAAAAACTAGAATATGACTTTATTCCCAATACAGCAAAATATAAAATGGTATTAAAAGCAACTGATATCAAATCCACCTATCAAAACTTCAAAAGAAGTTTAAGAAGAAACATTAATAATTGTCTAAAAAAAGGAATTACCGTTTACCAAGGAACAGAAAAAGACAAACAAGACTTTTTAAATTTAGTAGAAAACAAAGAGCGATATCAAAAAATGATGGAATTATTTTCAAATAAAAATAATCAATTTGAATTTTATCTAGCAAAAATAATGCCCGAAACATATATCAATAACTATCGTTACTTAATCAAAAAAGAACAATTAAACAATGAAAGACTAAATCAAAAGTTAAAAAATCCAAGCGTCAAAAAAACCAAAAATTTATTAGAAAGAAAAATGACTTCTGACCATCTACTAACTACATATAATAATGAACTCATCGCAGGTACTGCTATATTAAAAAAATATCCTCAAGGTGTAATTATCTCTGGTGTTGGCATTATTAAAAATGATCGTGAAGTGACTTTTATTAAAGAAAGTTATACCAATGAATTTAAAAGTATTCGAAGTATTCCTATGATAAAATGGGAGATTATAAAAAAATTAATTATGGAAGGATATTCTAGGTTTGACTTAGGAACAATTTTTGTTGCAAAAAATCAAATTACGAAAACAGGATATAATGGCAATATTGTAGAATATACGAATAGTTTTGATTTAGTCATCAATGACCTTCTATACAAGTTTAATGGATTTTCTAAAAAGAAACCAAAATAAAAGATATCACTCATGATATCTTTTTTGGTTCTATATAATTTAGTTTTTTGGCTCTTTTTTCATGAATTTTATGTCCAATAGCATAATCAGAAACAGATTTAAAATTCTCATCATAAGGATAAATCTCTTGTCCAAATTTTAACCACATTTCTGACCATGAATTCCCCTCATCAAGCAAACGATGAACTATCGAATTATTCATTACTTTATTTCCCTCTTGATGAGTTAAATCAACACATTTTTCTTCATCATACAACTTACTTTGCAAATCACATTCCAATTTATCACATTGAAAAGCAAACATTGCCTCTTTCGTCTGATGATCATCAAATTCTAAAAACAATTGTTCAATCTTACTACCATCTACTAATCCCATCAAAATTTTGTGGACAGCTTCCCTTTCAATTCTTTTCTTTTCATGATCATCAATTTCAAATTGTGTTAAATCTCCAATTATCGTTTCTCCAAGTTCATGAACAGCAAGCATTAATATAACTTTCAATAAATCAATATCATATTGATATTCGGACTTCATTGCAATGGCTAACATCTGAACACCAAAAATATGTTCTGCAACACTTTCAACTCTGTCTCTTTGAACGTTCCAAACTTTCCATCCTTTTCTAATAACGTTTTTTAAACGATTACAAATAATATAATAATTGATTACTTTTTCTTCTTTTTTCATCAAATTACCTCCATAAAAAATATATTAACCCCTTATAAATAACTTGTCAATATTCATCTCTAACGATATCTCACCTTAATCACATCATCATCTTCCAACTTTCCAACCAACAAAGAAGAAGAAGGAATATGTTTTTGAATATGATTTTTTACTTTCCTCTCATCATAATTTGCATAACAATACTTACAAAAATGACTGCAAGAATTATAAACACCAATATCAATCATTCTTACACATTGACATTTCCCTTCTTTTCTAGCCTTCCAATCAGGATATTTCTTTCCCGTTAAACGATAAGCAAGTTCATGAGATAAACATTCTCCTTGAATAAAACCATACTCCACTAAATTTCTCTCTTCAAAACAAGTATGAACAACAATCCCATTATTTTTAGCACTCTTACTAAAATTTTTGCCTATTTCTTGGTAATCCCTCTCCGTAAAAGGTCTTAATTTTAAAGTTTTTTCATTCTTTTTAACATTTCGATAATCATCAATAAAAGAAATAATAATCTTCTGAACCACTCCATTTAATAAAGAACACAACCGATCAAAAGCTTTAATATGATAATCAAGAGAATATTTTTCACTCAAAAAGATTGGATCATAGCGAACAAAAACTTTATCAGAACCAATCTGATTAGAAATGACTTTAACAGCCTCAATAATCTTCTTCTTATTGATAACATTAGGCTCAATCTCCTTATGATAAGGAGTAATTGTAACTTGAAAAAGAAAAGGAATTCGAATTTTATCTAAATAGTTTAAAATAGGTAACGGATTCTTTGTACAAAACACCAATAAATCAACGTTTTCAAAATAGATTCTACTAACTAATTTAGGATAAAAAGGATTCCTTACATCAACATATCCTTCAAGAAATCGATTCATCAACCATTCCGAATAAAAAGCAACAATATCTGTCCTACCACTTATATTTAAAATCATTCTCTCTTCTTCTTAAGTATTTTTTATACAAAATACCTTTTAATTCGCATCAAAACTTTTCTTTTAGGTAGTTTTAATCCTTTCTTATCTATTTTTTCCATCGAAAATTCTGGTTGAATTTCTTTTAACTTAGACATTCTCTTTTTATCTTTTATTCCTTCAGAAGTTAAAAATAAATATTGTAATAAATCTTTCGTCTTAGAATCAAGCAAATCAAAATCAAGAGAAGCAACATAATTCATATCAAACCAATGATTTTTACTATTTAAATTTTCTTGATTTGTTGCCATAGAAATTAGCATTCTTCGGGTAAAATAAGAGGAAGTATTTTGAATTAAAGAAATATCCATTAAATGATAAATACTAGAAATACTATTATGATTACTCATAACTTCAAAAAGATCGAAAAATAATTCATCATTATTTAAAGAAAGTAAAGTTTGAATATCTTTTTCTTGATAATTTTGTTTTCGTAAAAGAGAATCTGATAATAATCGTTCAATAAAAAGAACATATTTATCTTCTAAAGAATTTAATAAAGCTAAATTTTCTAAATATTTAGGATTTTTAGACCCCTTTTCTGAATTATCCATTTTCTTTCTACCAAACCATACTGCCCGAAAAGGAACTTGATTATCCCATAATTCATTATCTAAATCCATTCGTTCTTCTACAGAAAGAGAAGAATTTGTAATGTAATAATAAATTGCTCTTGCGTTTAATTTACTATTTGCTTTGGTTAAAGCTTGAATTTCTTCACGATAATATTTTCCTTGAATATATTCTTTTTTAGTCATGAGAGGATATAAATAATAACTAATCGAATAATTTTCTGCTAAAATCTTCATATTCTCTAAATGATACTTATCCTTAAGAGAATTTTTATTCAAAGCTAAATAATCAACCGAATGTTCAGGATAAGAATGCGTTCCTTGTAAAGAAGAACTACCAATTTGAGTGATAAACTTCATATCTTCTTCATGATAAGGACTTTGAAGAGAATCCTTATTCTTACTAATCATTGCTAAAGCAGACGCTACCAAAAAATCCAAATCATTACCACCCACATCTTTTGCTCCTAAAATCATCTTTAAATCTTTTTGATGATAAGGACTTTGAATAAAATTATCATCATTAATCACCCAAAGGGCATATTGTAAATTCTTACTAGACTTAAGCAAATTCATATCAGAGTAATAATTCTTGCTATGAAGAAAATTAAGTGAACATAAACGTTCAAATAAATGCCATACCCCGTCTCCATTTTTTAGCTGATTCATTGCCTCTACTCTTTTTAAATAATCTTCACATTGAAGTAAATTTTTATGAATTAATAATTTTTTAGGAAAAACAATATCACTAGCAGGAATAGAAAGAGATAAAAATCTTGAAGCCTCCTCATCACTAAGTTCATGTAACCACTCACTAAGTTTTTCTATATTTTTAAAATTTTTAAATAAATCATATTCTTTTATTTTATAAATTAACTTGGCATAATCTTTTTTCATGCTAAAACCACCTCGCTAATTCATTATATCATTATTTTTTGAAGAATATTTCTTCGGATAAAATACTAGACATTTTTTTGACAGAAAAATTTTAAATCAATGTCATTTTTTCTTCCCATAATATATTTAATTCTTCTAATTCTTTTGTTAATGTATCGATTTCATGTTGAAGAGAAATTGCTTTTTGTCGATCTAGATAGTTTTCTTCTTTTAAAAGTTCTGTATTTAACTGTTGAATTTGTTTTTCTAAATAATCAATTTTCTTTTCTAATTTTTGGATTTCTTTTTCTAAAGAATAACTTTTTTCTTTCTTTACTTTATCTTTTTTCTTTTTTTCTTGGGAAAATACTTCAGAAGTACTTTTCTCTTCTAATTTTCTTCTTTCTAAATATTCGGAATAACCATAAGGATAAAATTTAGCATCACCATCTTCTAAAACTAATAATTTATTACAAAGTAGTTGAATAAGATATCTATCATGACTAACGATGACAATAGTTCCTGGATAGTCAAGAAGGATTTTTTCAATTGCATTTTTACTGACAATATCTAAATGATTGGTTGGTTCATCTAAAAGTAAAATATTAGGTTTAGCATTTAATACTTTACATAAACTTACTCTTACTTTTTCTCCACCAGATAAATCTTCAATCTTTTTATCTATCTCTTCTCCATGAAAATCGAAAGCACCAAGTACATTTCTAATTTCATCTACTGGCATTTTGGGAAAACTCTCATTCATTTCTTCATAAATGGTATTTTGCATTGTTAATTGATCAAATTTTTGAGAAAAATAACCAATTTGACTTCTTTCTCCGAAACGAAATTTTCCTGATAAAGGAGGAATTTCTCCCATTAAAGTTTTCATTAAAGTAGATTTCCCTACTCCATTTTCTCCAATAATTCCAAGACAATCTCCCCTTTCCAAAGAAAAGTTAAAACAACATAAACTCTCTTTATAGCCAACACTTAAATTTTTAACTTTTAAAACATCTAAATAACTCTTTTCCCCTAATGTTGGTCGAAAATGAAACGTCTTTGTAGAAGAAGCTTTAGGTTTATCTATTTTGACCATTCTTTCGATTTGTTTTAACTTAGACATTGCCATAGAGGCTTTGGTTGGTTTGTAGCGAAATCGTTCAACAATAGCAGTTAATCGTTTAATTTCTTTTTCTTGTTTTTCATAATCTTTTAAATTTTTCTGATATTCCTCTTCTTTTTGTTTTAAATAAGCACTATAATTTCCAGAATATCTTTTTAGCATACCAAATTCAATTTCTTCAATGACATTGCAAATATGATCTAAAAACATTCGATCATGGCTAACGACTAAAACTGCTTTGGGATAATTTTTTAAGTATTCTTCTAACCATAAGATACTTTGAATATCTAAGTGATTAGTAGGTTCATCTAAAATTAATAAATCTGGTTTAGATAGAATTAATTTTAATAAAGATAATTTTGTTAGCTGTCCTCCCGAGAATTCATTTAAATATTTTTCTTTATCTATATTGGAAAAACCAAACTGAAGAAGAGCATTTTCATATTCTCCTTGATAAGAATATCCTCCAAGTATCCGGTATCTTTCATATAAATCATTATATAAATTAAAATCTTTTTCATGATATTCACAAGCCATTCTTTTTTCAAGTTTACTTAACTTATCTTGAACAATTAAAATATCAGAATAAGCAGAACGAATATAATCAATCATCTTAATCTTATCCGTATCTTGAATACTCTGTTCTACATAGCCAATCTTAAAATCTTTAGAAGAATTCACCTCTACTTTATCATATCCATCTTCAATAGGATATTCTCCCATAATTGCCTTTAATAAAGTAGTCTTCCCACAACCATTTCTACCTACCAAACCAATTTTTTCTTGATTTTTAATCTTAAATTGAATATCTTCTAAAATTACATTTCCTGAGATAGATACACTTCCATTTTTAATTTGATAAAACATCTTCATCACCTAACATTCTTAATTATTGTACCACAAACTAAGAATGTTTTAAATTATCATGATAAAAATCTTTTATCTTCTTCTTAGCACAACTAGTTTGTACCTTAGAAATCCATTCTTCACGAGGACCTTTAGATAAATTATCGGTAATAATTCTTACCCTATCTTTATTTTTTAATACATAATCCAAAGAAACAATAGAATCATTAACAAAAGCCCCAACCATTGTATTCCCAATCTCTTCTCCTAATTGATAAGCTAAATCAATTAAAGTAGATCCTTTAGGAAGTTCAACAACATCTCCCTTAGTTGTATAAACATAAACCTTATCAGAAAATAGTTCTTCTTTTACTTTATGAACAAATTCTTGATTATCCATAAACATTGCATTAATTTCTACTAAAGATTGAAAAAATTGATATTTATTTTTCAAGTCCTTTTGCATAATATCCCTAGCCTGACCTTTATCTACCTTCCAATAAGCAGTTAACCCAAAAGATGCAACCAAATCCATATCAAAAGTTCTAATTTGAGTTTGAACCAAGCGATCATCACTACCAAAAACAGTAGTATGTAATGACTGGTACATATTTGTCTTAGGATTACAAATATAATCCTTAAATTTATCATTAACAGGATGATACTTCTGATGAATAAGACCTAAAGTATAATAACAATCTCTAACCTCTTCTACCATAACTTTTAATGCTAATAAATCATGAATATCTGATAAATTATATCCAGAATTTAATCGTTTATAAATTCCATAAATATTTTTCGTTCTAACTTTAATCTCATTATCAATTCCTTCATTACTTAAAATTTCTTTAATTTGAAATAACATTTCATTTAAACATTTATTGCTTTCTTTCTCTATTTTTAACTTTATTTCTTCTAAATTTTTATAAATATCAGGCTTCAAATACTGTAAAGATAAATCTTCTAACTCTGATTTAATTCGATAAGCGCCAATATAATAAGAAAGAGGAACAAATATTTCCATAGTTTCAAGAGAATTCTCTCTTTGTTTAAATTCACTCTTAAATTGTAAAGTTCGCATATTATGTAATCGATCAGCCAATTTAATAATAATAATTCTAACATCTTCTGTAATCCCTGTAATAATTTTTCTTGTATTCGCATAATTTTGATCCTTCTTAGAAGAAAAATTCATTTTAGATAATTTAGTTACCCCATTCACTAATTTAGCAATATCTGAATTAAAATTTTCTTCAATATCTTCTTTAGTCATTTTAGTATCCTCTAAAGTATCATGCAAAAGTCCAGCACAAATCGTATCACAGTCAGCATGCATTTCCGCTAAAATATAAGCAACATTTAAAGGATGTATAATATAAGCGTCTCCACTTTGCCGATACTGTCCATCATGCAAATAAGCCGCATATTGATAAGCCTTTAAAATCAATTTTTTCTCTTCTTCATGATATTCTTCTACTTTTTTCATCAAATCTACAAATTCAATTTTTCCCATTTTCAATCCTCCAACAAAAAAATCAGCATCAAAGCACCATAGTACCTTAATACTGATTAACATTCATTTTACTCCAGCATAAATCAATTATATTTTTTATATTTTTCAAAAAGAAGATTTTATTCAAATTAAAATACTGATTCATACTTTCCCTCCATAATGAAATAATGTTGAATATCATTCTAACAACTCTAGGAAAAAAAGTCAAGTTCTAAAAAAGAAAAGATGTAGTAAACTAGATGTGGGAATAATTATTAAAACATAAAAAAAGAGAAAACACTCAAAATAAATAAACTGTTATATAATTAAATTGTAACAAAAAATATATACAGACCTTTGGTAAACACTCGAAGTGTAAAAGGTTTTAAGGAGTTGTTTTCTCAATGAATATAATATCATTATTTCAATCACTTGTTAACCATTTATCTAATATTTTAGAAAATAATTTATTTTTACATGAGTTAGAACATAATATTTTTAA
>JAQXQC010000084.1 GCA_029100965.1 Bacilli bacterium
CAAATACAAAATATTACAGTTACCTTTAATTGTTTCAGCATCTTCTTTTCCGTATACTTTAGTCAATTGAGCAAAGTTCTGAACAATAAAAGTAAAACGAATATGTCTAGAACGAGCCGCAGTTACCATCGTTGTTACATCTTTAAGTGGTGGCATATTCGCAAACTCATCCAAAATAAAATTAGTTCTAAATGGTAAATGTCCACCAGACTCTTGGGCAACATCAATTAAAGTTTCATAACATTGCTTAATAAATATAGTTGCCAAAGGATGTAAAGTTTTCTTTTCATCTTGAACAATCATAAATACAGCAGTCTTCTGACGCCCAATATCTTTCATATCAAAATCACTATAAGATAACATTTCAGATAAATTATCACGCGAAGAAAATAATTTTACTTTTTGTTTAAAAGTAGATAACACACCACCCTTTGTTTCCTCTGGTGCATAAACAGTACCAGAAGCATTAACATAAGCAGGTCGAGCAGGATCTTTCATATTAAAATACTCTTTAATATAATTATTATTAGGACCACCAAATCTTTCCTCACCTAAATTAGACATCAAATTCATACTATTTAAATTAACTTGCTCCTTAGTAGCATCTTCAAATAATCCTAAAGCAAGTCCAGAAAAATAATCGGCTCCTGATTTCTCCCAGAAAGGATCTCCAGTATTTTTCTCATCATACAAAATATTCAAAGCCAAATCATCTAAAAGTTCAACAGCCTTATCCATATTTCCTTCTTGATACAAATCATAAGGAAGTGTCATAGGATTCCACGCATTACCTTTTTGAGGATCACGAAAGTTTAATACAATAATATTGTATCCTTTCTTACGTAACATCTCTCCAGTATTCTCAAACAATTCTCCTTTAGGATCAGTTAAAACCATTGACTCCCCAGCTTTAGCCAAAACCTTTATCATAGGAAATACAACATTCTGTGTTTTACCAGAACCAGTAGCACCAATAATCAAATTATGTGCTTCACCATCATCAACCCACATCTTCTTTCCATCATTAATAACAACAATCCCTGCGTGTTCTGAAGTAGGTGCTGCCGGATCAACCTCATACAAAGTCCCTTTCATCTCTTTTTCTTTACACCATCTAGAATAACCTTTATCTTTCTTTTCAGTAGTAAATCCAACCCCTTTTTCTCGATCAAAAAAGTAAGAACTAACTGAAAAGAAAACCCCTGCTAAGACTAAAAGGAATAAACATAAAGTAGTAGACAAATATTTAAGTGTAAAAGCTTCAAAAGGAATAATTCCATAAAAAGCACCTTGTGTTGCCAAGGAATGTGCATTCAAAACAGCAATAGCACAAAAATATAACAACAAAAAACAAAAACCTATAAATATCTTAACATCTTTAGCATCTGCCCTAAACTTAAATTTCATATGTTTTCCCTCCATAAACAACATTAATTATAGCATATATAAGAAAAACTAGCAATTATATTTCTGCCATTTTTGTTAATTATAAGTTATAATTTTCAACTTTTTCCCTAACAATATTAATTTAAGGTTGTAATACATATTGTTTTTTGCTATGATAGTAATGTACTTTTAAAGGAGGAATAAAGATGAGTAAAGAAAAAGATGAAAAGAAAACAACCTCATCAAAGTCTAACACAAAATCAAAAACAAAAGACAAAGAGGAAAAATTAAAGAAAAACAACACTAAAAACAGTACTACTAAAGATCAAAAAAGCAAAAAGAAAAGCGAAGAAAAAGAAGAAAAAAAAGTAACACCTTCTAAAGAAATAATAGAAGAAGAAGTTGATGAAGACTTAGAAGATATGGAAGAATCAGAAGAAGTTGAAGTTAAAGAAACAAAAAAAGAAGAAAAAAAGAAACCAGAAGAAATAAGAGCAAAAGTTGAAAAAGTTGAAAAAATTGCTAAAGAAAAAAAGAAAAAAATAAATACTTCTAAAAATAATTCTAGCAAATTAACAGAAATAGCAGTATTATTTGAAAAAAATCATGTTGCAATTTATTCATTCATCGCAGGATTACTAATAACAACTCTAGTTGCCTTCATTATATGGCCTGATAGAATTGCCACTCTAAAAGATGGAACACAACCAGTAGTTAAAGTTAACAAAAAAACTTATACAGCAAATGATTTATATGAAGACATGAAAAGTTATTACTCTGTTAGCCTACTTCTAGACAAAATTGATAATGACTTACTTACTAAAATGTATCCAGAAAATGATACAATGACAAGTGAAGTTAAATCAAATGCTGAATATTATTTCAACACATATAAACAATATTATAATTATACTCAAGAACAATTTTTAGAAAAGAATGGTTTCTCTAGTTATGATGCTTTCTTAGATTATCTAAGACTTGATTATAGAAGAAATAAATATTTAGAAGACTATATCAAGAAAAACTTGAGTGACGATGAAATCAAAAAATACTATGATGAAAATGTATTTGGAGATATTAATACTCAACATATCTTAGTAGAAGTAAAATCTGATAGCGATAAAGATGATAGTAAAAAATTAAGTGATGCAGATGCTAAAAAATTAGCAGAAGAAATCATTACAAAATTAAACGATGGAACAAGTTGGGAACAAATTCAAAAAGATTATAAAGATAAAGTTACTTATGAAGATTTATCTTACCAATCATGGGATGCTTCTTTAGAAGAATCGTTCATGACTGCTTTAAAGAAAATGGATAATAACTCTTATTCAGAAGAGCCAGTAAAAACATCCTATGGATATCATGTTATTCATCGATTAGATCAAAAGAAAAAACCAACTCTAAAAAAATCTAAAGATAAAATTATTTCTAATTTAATATCAGACAAAAAATCAGCTGATTCTAACTTATTATATAAATCTCTAATCTCTTTAAGAAAAGAAAAAAATATCAACTTTAGTGATACTGACATGAAAGCTAAATATGAAAGCTATTGTAAAAAATATAAATAGTTTTACGTAAATAAAAATCTTTCCATTTGGAAAGATTTTTATTATTATAACTAAACAATAACACTTGCTATATCATCATACTTATCATATAATTATAACATACTCATTTTTAGAAGGTGTTAATCATGAATAATAATCCAATATGTTTTTTTGACTCAGGAATTGGTGGTTCTACAATATTAAAAGAAGTAATAAAAAAATTACCAAATGAAAATTATATATACCTATCAGATAGTAATAATAACCCCTATGGCAATAAAACAAAAGAAGAATTATTTAAAATTGTAAATAATAATATTAAAACTCTTTTAAAATATAAACCAAAATTAATAATATGTGCCTGTAATACCGCAACTACAACTGTATTAGATGATATTAGGAAAAAATATAAAGATATAACTTTTATTGGTACAGAACCAGCTATCAAAATAGTACATGACAAATATAAAAACAAAAAAACTATTATTTTAACAACTAAAGGTACCGCTCAAAGTGAAAGATTAAAAAAACTATTCAATAAATACAAAACAACTGATTGTACTTTAGTAGAAGCCCCAATGCTAGCAAGTTTAATAGAAACTGGAAAAAATCCTTATCCATATTTAAAAGAACTATTAAAAAATTACACAAAAGTAGAAGTTGTTGTCTTAGGTTGTACACACTTTCCACTAGCAAAAAAAGAAATAGAAAAAGTATTAGGAAAAGTATTATTTATAGATGGATATAGTGCTATAGCCAATAAAATCTATAACTCATTAAAAGATAATAATCTATTATCACTAAATAATGTAGGAAATCTACATATCATAGCACCTAATCAAAATATAAAAAACAAAATTATAGAAATAATAAAAGAAAATTAAAATACTTAAATAGACTTATCACTAAAACAAGACAAATCTATTTAAGTATTTTTATTCTACAGAAATCTCTTCAATATATTTTTCAGAAGAATCATCCAAATCCTTAATCAAATTATCAGCTTGACTCCAACTAGTCAACCTAGCCCCAGAAGCAAACTTATGACCACCACCACCATAAATAGAAGCAATCTCATTAATAATAGGACCACGAGAACGAATATTAGCCCGAATTAAATTACTTTTCTTATCTTCAGTTAAAAATAACCATACCAATACTTCACTAACACATTTCAAGTCACTAATAATATTCCCTGCACTAGCAGAATCAACACCAAATTCCTTTAACATCTCTTCCGTTATCTTAATATAAGCAACACCATTATCTGTAACAGTCATATTCTCTAAAATGTATCCCTGAAATCTAACTTCAGCTAAAGGTCGCATATAAAGAGGCTCATATAAAGAAGTAAAATCAATATTTGATTTTTCCAAAAGAATAGTAATCAACTCAAAAGTTCTCTTACTAGTATAATTATGCATAAATCTCCCCGTATCAGAAATAACACCAAGATAAAGATTCTTAGCAACACTATCATCAAACCTTAATCTATTCTTAATTAAAAACTCTATAATCAACTGACAAGTAGAAGAAGCACTATCATCAATAAGTTCTATATCTCCAAACTGATCCACAAAAGGATGATGGTCTATTTTTATAATATGCTCATAATCATCAAGATGAACACTATCAATTCTCTTAATATCAGGAGTGTCCAATACAATTAAAAGTGTATTACTTTTATCTATTTCCTCTACCTTATCTAATATCCCCATAAACTTAAAACGACTAGAAGGATTACCAATAGCATAAACTTGTTTATTAGGAAACTTATTTTTAATCAACTCTCTCAAAGCAAATTGACTACCTAAAGCATCAGGATCAGCCCCAATATGCCTTGCTATAACAATATTAGGATATTTCTTTATCTCTTTATAAATTCTTCTATAAATATTTGAAAAAATCATTTTAACCTCTCTGTTCTACCAATTTATATAATTATTTTTTTAATAAATTATATGTATCAGTTGCAATCATCAATTCTTCATTAGTAGGAACAACAAATACCTTAACCGAAGAATCATCTGAAGATATTTCTGTCATCTCTCCTCTAGTATTATTCTTTTCTTCATCTATTTTAATACCAAGACAAGCTAACTTTTCTACAATTGCCCGTCTAGCTGGGATAGCATTTTCTCCTAGTCCAGCCGTAAAGCAAATAGCATCTACTCCACCTAATTCAACATAATACATAGCAATATAATTAACAACAGTTCTAACATACTTATTAAAAGCTAAGATACATTTCTCATCTCCAGCCTCAACACCAGCATAAACATCTCTAAAATCACTATATTTTTCAGTTAATCCTAAAAATCCAGATTTTTTATTTAATTCATTAACTACCTCATCAGCAGTTTTATTTTCTTTTTTTGCAATAAAAGGAATAATAGATGGATCAATATCACCACTACGAGTACCCATCATAATCCCAGGAAGTGGAGTAAATCCCATAGAAGTATCTACACATTTTCCGTCACGAACAGCAGATAAACTACCACCACTTCCTAAATGACAAATAATTGCTTTATATTCACCTCTTCCTAATAACTTAGGAATCTGCTTACTAATATAACAATGACTAGTACCATGAAAACCATATTTTCTTACTTTATATTTTTCATACCATTCATAAGGAACAGGATACATATAAGAAACCCTATCCATTGTTTGGTGAAAAGCTGTATCAAATACACCAACCATAGGAACATTAGGCAATACCTCACGAGCAGCCTCTATCCCCAAAATATTTGCTGGATTATGAAGAGGAGCTAAATCAGAAAATCTTCTCAAATCCTCTACTACTTCATCAGTAATTATCACAGAATGATCATATTTATCCGCACCATGAACCAAACGATGACCAACAGCACCTATTTCATCTAAAGATTGAATAATTCCTTTAGTAACCAAACGATCTAACAATACTTTTACGGCAACAGTATGATTAGGCATCTCCACCTCTTCATAAATCTTCTCCCCATGATATTTAATCGTATAAAAACTACCCTTAATAGTTACTCTCTCAAAAAGTCCTGATGCAATTAGTTCATTATTATCCATATCAAATAAACTAAATTTTAAAGAACTACTTCCTGTATTAATTGACATTATTTTCATTATATTACCTCTTTTCTACTAAATATTATACTATTTTTTTACCCCTAGAGCAATAAATTCTTAGCTTTAAACTTAAAATACTGAAATAGATTTATCCAAAAAAAAGAGAAAACGATAAACATTCTCTCTCCTCTATCTATTATTTTCCCGCTTCTACAGCTAAAGCATAAGTATCTCTTGCTATCATCAATTCCTCATCAGTAGGAATAACATAACAATCAATCTTAGAATCCTTAGTAGTAATCTTACCTTCCCTACCTTTTCTTGTCATCATTTCTTCATTAACAGCTTCATCTAATTTAATCCCCAAAGCTTTTAATTTCAATAAAGTCTCTTTTCGAATAATCGGATCATTTTCACCACCACCAGCAGTAAAAATAATTCCATCTACTTTACCATCTAACTTAACAAAATATTTCGCAATATATTCAGAAATTCTATCTGTATACATATCAAAAGCTAATAAAACTTTTTCTTCTCTAGCTTCATAAGCCCTATCTAAATCTCTTAAATCACTCATACCAGCAATTCCTTGAAGACCACTCTCTTTATTTAATATTTCATTAATCTTCTTTGTAGATAATCCAGTTTTATTACTAATATATTCAATAATTGTATGATCAATATCCCCACAACGAGTACCCATCATAATACCAGCATTAGGAGTAAATCCCATAGAAGTATCAATACAATACCCATCTTTAATTGCACTAATACTAGCCCCATTACCAATATGACAAATAATTAAATTAGGCTTAGAATTTTTAAGTATTTTTTTCATATATTCTGTAATATACTTATGACTTAACCCATGAAATCCATACTTTCTAACATCATACTTAATATACCATTCATAAGGAATAGGATAAAGATAAGTAGTATCCTTCATTGTCTGATGAAAAGCAGTATCAAAACAAGCAACATTAACAGCACCAGGAATTTCTTCCATAAAAGCACTAGCTCCCACCAAATTAGCAGGATTATGTAAAGGAGCAAGAGAAGATATCTCATTAATCTCCTTCATTACTCTCTTTGTCAAAATAACACTCTTAGAATATTTATTTCCCCCATGAACAACACGATGACCAACAGCCTTAATACTATCAAGACTATCAATAACTTTATTATCTACTAACTCTTTCAAAAGAATCTGAACTGCATCACTATGATCATTAATCAAAGCTTCCTTCTCTATTTTAGCATCCCCAATACGAATACTATAATGACTATCACTTAAACCTATTCTTTCAATATTTCCTTTCATCAATAATTTTTCTTCAGGCATTTCATATAAACGGAACTTCAAAGTTGAACTACCAGCATTTACTGATAATATTTTCATTATTCCACCTCTTTCTTAATTCGTATTATATCATAAGTCCTTTTAAAAGCAACTAAAATCAATCTATTTTCCCTATTTTTCTTTTGACATAAGTTCTTGCTATCTTTATTCCCAAAACAAGAATAATACATAAAGCAAAAGCAATAAGAGGAAGTAATTTACTATTCTCATTAAAAAACTTAACACTCAAATTTTTATTTTCTTTTAGAATTTTAATTTGATAAGTTGAAACAGACTTATCCTCTGCCCAAACAACAATTTTAATCACACTATTATTCTTTAAATTTTTATTTCTATAAATTTTATAATGAGAAGCTTGATCATTAAGAACTAATTGAATATCTAACTGACTCTCTTCCTTTATCGATAACTGATATTGATAACGATTAGAAGAAAAAGGCAAATAATAATTCTTAATCACTATACTTTTCAACTTACTATCATGAGATAACTTCTTCTTCCTAACAACATTCACCAAATAAATATTCTTTATCCCACTTTCAGAAGTAGTAACAATTCTAACTTCATTACTTCCCACTTTTAACTGACTTTCTCCCAAAACATCTACCTTCGTTGTATCATAAAGAGGAATTGCCTTTACCACTAAATTTTCTTCTTGATTATCTAAAGTTACCTTATAATAATACTGATTTTTCTTTAAAGAAATATCTTTTTGATTAATAACTAACTTTTTCAAAGAAGCATCTTCATTTTTAAGAACATTCCGTACCTTTCTTGTTACATAAATCGTATAATCTCTTTCATGATTTCTTGCACTAATTACTTTTATTATAAATTTATTTACCCCATATACTAAACTTTGCTTCCCAATATCTCCCTCCACTTTTGCTAAACGATCTTGAGATGTTGCTTGAATTTCTACTTGACTATTTTCTGTTTCAACAAAATAAGTAGAAATATCTTTTTGAAAAGAAGGAGTAAACTTCTCATTTTTAACCCCTAAAGTACTTAAATAATTATTATCTGAAATAACCTTAACTTTACTAAAAATAGATTCTCTTGAAGTATTTTTAACCCCTAAATCACTAGCCTCTATTTTATTTAAAGAAATAGAATATTCCCGACCATTTTCTAATTTATCACTTGCTTTAAAAACCAACTTAGCCTCTAACAAAGCAATATTACTAATATTTCCCAAAACAAAACCATTCAAAGAAGAATAATAAATTTTCCAAGGTTCAATTACTTCTATTTTTTGATAATCTATTCCTTCAGCTAACTCTAAATTAGCCTTAATTCCCGTAATTTCATTTGCTTTAAATTGACAAATAAATTCCTCACCAAAAGATACCTTATCAGGACAATCTAAAGATAAAGCAAAAACAGAAGAAGGAACAAACAACAACAAAATCAAAAATATTTTCTTCATTCCTTCCCCTCCCTAATTACAACCAAATAATCAGCACTACCACATGAATAACTTTCTTCTCTAAATAAATAACTATTCTTAACCGTAATTGTTACTTGCCCTATCGATAAAGGATGAACAACTAAT
>JAQXQC010000085.1 GCA_029100965.1 Bacilli bacterium
GCTATTACTTTTGCTGTAATTAAAAGAATAATTAGCAAAAATGGAATAGAGATATAAATGATATATCTATTATTTTTAATTTTGGTTTTTATTTTTTCTTTCATCTTACACCTTACTTCCTATTTTAACATTATAGCACAACTTCTTCGTTTGAGAGTAGATTTTTCTTTTTAAAAAGGTTAAGATTTTTTCTTAACCTAAAGCAACATCTAATACCATCATTAGAACAAAGCCAAAAATAAGTCCTAATGTAGATAAGTTTTTATTTTCAGAAATAGACTCTGGTAATAGTTCACGAGATGCAACCGTTATCATTGCACCTGCTGCAAAAGATAAGAGAATGGGTAAGATACTTCTTACTGCTAAAACAAGTATAACACCAATTACTGCAGATATAGGTTCTACTAGAGCTGAAGCCTGACCGATGAAGAAACTTTTCTTTCTCGAAAATCCTTCTTTTCTAAGAGGAAGTGAGACTGCTGCTCCTTCGGGAAAATTTTGAATACCGATACCTACTGCTAACATGATAGCACCAATTAAAGTCATTCCTGATACACCACTAGAGATTCCTCCAAAGGCAACCCCAATGGACATTCCTTCTGGAATATTATGAAGAGTAATAGCAGATACTAATAAAATACTTCTTTTTAATGAATCTTTTTTTATACTATTTTTATCACTTAAAGTCTTGTCTAAGAATTTATCAGATAAGAGAACAAATAATCCTCCAAGTATAAATCCTAATGCTGGTAGTCCCCAGGCTATATATCCTAATTCTTCTGATAATTCTATTGAAGGAAGTAATAAAGACCAGAAAGAGGCTGCTATCATTACACCAGCACTAAAACCTAGTATGGTATTTAATGCTTTTTTGTTTACTTCTTTGAAGAAACAAACAACTAAAGCACCTAAAAGTGTTATTCCCCAAGTAAAAGTTGTTGCAATTAATGCTTGTAAAATAGGATTTAAATTTCCAAATAAGTTCAAATTTATTCACCTCTATAAATATAGTATGAATATTTTGATAATGAGTTCAATAAAGATTAGAACGTTAGTTTATTTATTTTTATCTTTCTTATGTTATAATTAAGTTAATAATATTGGAGGAAAAAATGATAAAAAAGAAAAATAAAGTTAAAAATTATACTTTTATTTATATTAGTTTAATTATCTTATCTGTTCTACTTTTAAGTGTTGGTTTTTCTGCTTTTCAAAATAATTTATCTATAGATGATACTAAAGCTATTGTAAGAATTGATAAAGATATTAGAATAATGGGTGTTAGTATAGATAGTGTAAATGATGCTGATAGTAGTTATGAAGAATATAATGCATATAATATTAATTCTAAAGTTAATTTAAAGAATGCTAATTCTTATGTAATTTATAATATTGACATTTATAATTTAGGAAATGTTTTAATGGGAGTTAAAAATATTAGTATAAATTATGATAATTTAAAGTTTGAAGTGCTTAATTATGATTTAAAGTCTAAATTATGTGATGATGAAGGGAAATGTAGTTTAGGCAGTAAAAAAGAAGTGAAAATTAAAGTTTCCTATCAGGATAATGGTTATAATTCTTCTAATACTTCTTATGATCTGCGATTAGATTTTCTTTTTGGAAGAATTTATTCTATTAGTTATTACGATATTGATTCTACTAATCTTCCTCATGAAATAATGGAAGGAGAAGAACTAAATATAACAATTTCTAATCATATTGATTATTTTTTAAATGTATTTATGAATAATAAGCGATTATCTAACGAAAGCGATTATCAATATAAAAATGATATTTTAATACTTCCTAATGTTAATGGAGATATTCGTCTTTATTTTAAGATGCCAATATGTCAAAGGGCAACTATCCTTCATACTGAAGAATGTAAGGGTAACTATTGCTCTGGTATGGGTTATAAAGTTGATGGTAGTATGGGAACTAAAACAATAACTTATGGTTCTTTGGGAACTGCAGGAATTTTGATATCAGGAGATGCTTTTGATTGTGATGTGAATGGTGACGGAAATTATGATGCAGAAACAGAAAGATTTTATTATGTTACTGATATGGAAAATAATAGTAATGTAGCCGTTTTAATTTATTATAATAATGTTAGTGGGGGAATGCCAAATAATGAGAAGTATTATCCATACGATAGTTCAAAAGAAAATTGGCATGGACCTAGAACTGCTATGGAACAACTTCCTACTACTAGTCAATGGAGTAATGTTAGTTTATTTAATACAGAAAGAAAATTAATTAATGAATATGGTACTACTAGTACAAAAGATGGTCATACCTTTCCTGAAGTACTTAGTTATTCTAAATATGCTGCACGTCTTTTGACTATTGCTGAAGTGAGAAAACTTGTTAATTTTTATATTCCAACTTGGAAAAATGGAGAATTAGATAATCAGCTTTATCTTGTTGAAAATACTAATTTTTCAAAGAAAGATAATTCTAAATTTGATGGATACTGGTTAGAGACACCTAGAAATACGATGTCAAATTATAGTTGGATAATTTTTGCTACAACAAGACGTGTTCATAGTGTAGAAGTACAAAGAACTGATACTTTTGTTGGCGTTCGTCCAGTAATAGAAGTATATAAAAGTGATATTGATTATTAAAATGAAAAAAATACTTATTTAGAAGTACTCTTAATTTAAGGATATTTCTTTTTAAGTATTTTATTTTTGAAATTGTGAATTATAAATATCTGCATAGAAACCATTTTTCTTGATTAGTTCGTTATGTTTTCCTTGCTCAACGATATTTCCGTCTTTCATGACTAGGATAAGATCTGCGTTTTTAATGGTTGATAGACGGTGTGCGATGATGAAGGAGGTTTTTCCTTCGGTTAATTTATCCATGGCTTTTTGGACTAACTCTTCTGTTCTTGTATCAACATTGGAAGTAGCTTCGTCTAAAATTAGGAATGGAGAATCGCTTAGCATTCCACGAGCAATGGTAATTAATTGTCTTTGTCCTGCGGATACGGAATCGTTATCACTAATTACTGTATCATAGCCATCTGATAGGGTATTAATAAAGTGACTAATTCCTACGGTATCACATACTTCTTCAACACGACCCATATTGACATTTTCACGATTATAAATAATATTTTCTTTAATGGTTCCATTGAATAACCAAGTATCTTGTAGCACCATAGTAAATAAGGAATGTACATTTTCTCTTGTTAAATCATTGATAGATACACCATCGATTTTGATATCTCCTCCATTGATTTCATAGAATTTCATCAATAGATTGACCATTGTTGTTTTACCAGCTCCGGTAGGTCCTACGATTGCTACTTTTTGTCCTGGTTTTGCTACAGCACTAAAGTTATGAATAGTTGGTTTATCATTTCCATCATATTGGAAGACCACCTGATTGAATTCTATTTTTCCTTTTACTTTTTTTCTATCTAAAACTTTTGTTTTATTTTCTTCACTAGGCATTTCTTCTTCATCTAGGAATTCAAATACTCTTTCACTTGCAGCTGCTGTTGATTGTAGTGAGGTCATCGCTTGGGCAATTTGTGATAATGGAGAAGTGAATAGTCTTACATAAGCAATAAATGCTACGATTACTCCAAATGTTGTTAAATCATTCATGGTTAATAAGGCACCTACAATACATACAGCTACATAACCAAAGTTTCCAATAAAGTTCATCATTGGAGGCATTAGTCCTGATAGAAATTGACTCTTTCTATTACATTCATATACTTTCTTATTTAATTCATCAAATTTTTGATTGGATTCTTTTTTTCCATTATAGGCTTTTACGACATTTAATCCAGAATAGATTTCTTCAATATGGCTATTTAGGTTTCCTAATTCTACTTGTCTTGCGGTAAAGTATTTTTGAGATTTTCCTAAGATTAAGAACATAAAGACAAAGCCTAATAAACTAGAAACAATAGCCGTAATTGCCATAATCCAATTGGTTACAAACATCATAATAATGGTACCTATAAATAGAGTTATTGCACTAACTAAAGTAGATAGGGATTGGTTCATTGACTGAGCTATGGTATCTACATCGTTAGTTACTCTAGATAAGATATCTCCTGATTGATGGGCATCAAAGAATTTTAATGGTAATTTATTAATTTTCGTAGAGATATTGCTTCTTAGTTTTTTAGCAAATTTATTAGCAACTATTGTCATAGAGATAGATTCTATATAACTAAATAATGCACTTAGTAAATAAACTATTACTAAGAATAAAGCAATTCCTTTAATTTTATTCATATTCATTGTTGGTTCAATTACTTTTTTAATATTCTTTGGTAATTTATCTAGTTTTGTATATAATTCTTTAGTGTTAGTTTTATCTCCTACTCCACTCATTATGGTTAAAAACTTTGCTTGGTCGCTGGAAGTTATGGTAGTACTCTTGATTTTAAAATCTTGGAAAAGTACTTTTTGAATGCTTTCTGGTATTTCAAGAGATGTACTTGTTTTATTTTCTTTATCCATCATTTGAGTAACACTTTTTAAGAAAGTGACTTTTTCAGGAGAGGTAATTTCTATTCCTTGATAAGTAGAAGTTTTCAAGATACAAGTTAAAACATCTTCTGGTAAGTTAGATAATTCTTTCATGATATCTTGTTGGTTCGCCATGGTAGCAATTTTTGCCATGCTATTTTGAAAAGCTATTTTAGATTCTTCTTTAATTGATGGAGAGGTTAAGATTTCTCTTGATGTTTCTTCGGATAAATTCATTTGTAAGATTTGTGGTAGGGTTGTTTTTAATTTATCTTCTGAGACAGATGCTGTTACTTTTTCTGTTATTTCTTTCATAACATCTGTTTTAATGACTAATCCTTTGGATATTTCATCAGTTAAGTCTGATAATTTGTTTGGAGAAATAATTGATAATACAGAACTTAAGGCTGCTAAGATTAAAGCTATTAAGATTAGAATATGAAAACTTTTTAGTTCTTTAAATAATCTAGAAATAGCATTTTTAAAGTTCTTGGCTTTTTCAGCTGGTGCTGGGCCCATACCTGGTCCGTGTTGTCTTCTTTTTGGTTGATTACTTTCACTAGGCATTTTCTAATTCCTCCTTTGATAATTGTGATAATGCAATTTGTTTATATACTTTACATGATTTTAATAATTCTTTATGTGTTCCCATTCCTACACATTTTCCGTTGTCTAGAACGATAATTTTATCGGCATTCATGATGGTACCTATTCTTTGGGCAACAATTAGACTGGTTGCTTTTTTAGTATGTTCTTTTAAGGCTTTTCTTAGCGTTGCATCAGTTTTATAGTCTAGTGCAGAAAAACTATCATCAAAGATATAAATTTCTGGATCTCTAGCGATTGCTCTAGCGATTGCTAATCTTTGTTTTTGTCCCCCAGATACATTAGTTCCCCCACTTGCAATATGGGTATCGTATTTGTTATCCATCTTTTCAACAAATTCTTTTCCTTGAGCAACTTCAATGGCTTTTTTGATTTGTTTCTCCGTTACTTCTGGTTTCCCGTTTTCACCGTAAGCAATATTAGTATTTACCGTTCCATCAAACATGACTGCTTTTTGAGGAACATAACCAATTTTGTTGCGTAAGAATTCTTGGGTATAGTCTTTAACATTTATGCCATCGACTAAAACCTCTCCTTCAGTAGCGTCATAAAATCTTGGTACTAGATTAATTAAAGTTGATTTTCCACTTCCTGTTGAACCAATGAAAGCGATTGTCTGACCCTCTTCTGCTTTAAAGGAGATATTTCTTAATAAGTATTCTTTGGCATCAGGATATTTGAAAGAAACGTTTTTGAATTCAACCGTTCCTTTTTCTTTCGTTGTTTCTTTGTCAATACTGCCATCTTTGATGCTCTCTTCTGTATCTAGTACTTCATTAATACGATTTGCAGAAACGCTAGCACGGGGTACCATCATGAAAATCATAGCCAACATAAGGAAGGACATGATGATTTGCATAGCATAAGTACTGAACACGATCATATCTCCAAACATTGTTAATTTGTTGGATAAAACTGTTTCTTTGATTAAAGAAGCTCCAACGAAATAAATACTTAATGTTAAAAAGTACATTACTAGATACATAATAGGAGACAAAATTGCAAATGTCTTTTGATTGAATAGTTGTTGATTGGTTAGACTATTATTAACACTCTCAAATTTATCTTCTTGATACTTTTCTGCATTAAACGCTCTAACAACACGAATTCCTGTTAGATTTTCTCTTGTTACATTATTTAAATTGTCAGTTAATTTTTGAACAATTTTAAATTTTGGTAGGACAATAATCATAATGATTCCTATTGTTGTTAGAAGAACGGCTACTGCAATAGCAGTGATAATACTCCATTCTGTACTTTTATTTAAGATTTTGGTAATTGCCCAAATAGCTGTAATAGGTGCTTTTATCATTAATTGTAATCCCATTGCGATTAACATTTGGACTTGTGTAATATCATTGGTTGTTCTAGTAATTAAGCTGCTTGTTGAAAATTGCTTTACTTCATGCATAGATAAATTTTCAACTTTGTTAAATATTTTTTTTCTAACTTTCATGGAGAAGGTTGCTGAGATATTAGAAACTAAATATCCTACAATAATTGCTGATAAAAGACTTCCTAAGGCGCAAGCTAACATGTAGCCACCATTTATTAGAATATCTTTCATGTTGCTTCCTTCACTTTGAACTAAGACGGTAATTTCTGACATATAGTCAGGCATTTTTAGTTCTAGCCATACTTGACCTATGATTAGGACAAAACTAATCATAATAAAGAACCATTGTTTTTTATTAATATTTTTTAATAATTTAAACATATTCTTTTCCTTTCTAAAATATTTTTTCTTGTAATATAAGACTCACATATTCATTATATTACTTTTAATTTTTTCAGTTACCTTAAAAAATATTTCTAGTTCTTCGTTTGAAATATTTTCTTTTAATTTTTTTTCAAATAATTGACGTTGTTTTAACATTTTGTTGTAATATCCTTTACAAGATGATGTTAATACGATTTGTTTTTTTCTGGCATCCTTTTTGCTATCTACTCTTTTTATTAAATTGTTTTTTTCCATTGTATTTAAAATACCAGATGTAGTTGACCGGCGTGATTCAATTAGTTTTTCAATATCATTTTGATAAATAATTTTTTCTTTATTTTTAAAGAGATAGTGTAAAATTCTAAATTGAACTGGTGTCAATGTAAATGTCATTTTTAAATTTTTTGCTTTATTTATAATATGTCTGTTAATCATATTGTCCATACATTTTATTTCTAATGCAATATTTTGTTTTGGATTCATTTTCCACCTCTTTTTGTAAGGTAACTAACATTAATGATTATACAAAAGATGATTATTTTTTGTCAATAGAATTTTTTAAATATGGGAAATTATGGTATAAATGATTTATGAAGTGAAATTCTCTTATTACCTTATTTTGATTAAAATAAATTTATATTTAAAATATATACTAATTTGAACATAGAAAACAATCATACATCTTAAAACTAATGTATGATTGTTTGTTATAATTAAAATTTAGTTTATAAAAATAAAGTTATCCCATACTTTTTATATTAGTTAAAGTTCTTTTCTTGTTTTGTGAAGATTGCTTTAATTTTTCACATTTAGATAAATATTCTGAATTAAAAAAATAACTATTATATTTCATAGAGTCTACTTCTTTTTCAAAATTACTATCTTGTAGCCTAAATAACTGATTTGTTTTAAGATGACGTATCATTTCGTTATATACTGGTAAACTATATTCACATTTATTTACTATTTCAAACATATTATAAAATTCTTCTACTTTTTCATTCAAAATAGTAAATTCCGAAGTTTCTAAGTTATTCATTAATTCAAATAATCTTTTTAAATTAATTATAGAATCTGTCGCTAGTATTTCTTTAAAACAATGTTTTAATTCTTGAATTAAATATAAATTAGTATTTCCATTTGATAATAAACTTATTTTTAAGTATTTTAACTCTGCTAAAAATTTTTTGAATTCAAATTCACTAACTTCTTCTTTTAGTTTTACTTTCAAAGTTACATAATTTTTTGTATCTTCGTCTATATAACTTATTGTTTTAGGATTATTCCCATTTAAATATAAAATTGTCTCTACCATAAAATTCCTCCTTGTGATATGATATACTGCTTATCATTCTTGACAACTATAACATTCTATTATTTTCATTTACAAATATGAATAATTAATAGAAGTACTTCTAATTTTAATATATTATTTTTTTAATTTATTTCATTAATATTTTTTTGGTTAAATCGATTTATATAACGATTATTTGTTAATTAATAATTCACTATTTTTATTTAGAACATGATAGTAAAAAATTTCTTTGTTAAGAATGATACACTGTTATTATTTAATTAAAAGTAATAATTTGAGTTTTTAAATTTTATAGTATTTCAAAAGAAACGTAATTTCTAATAAAAATATTTGATTAATATTATTTTAATTTTTTGAGATAGAATTCTTTATTTTTAATTTTGTTATAATTTTTAAAGAAATGAAAATAGAGTATTAAAAAAGTTAATACTCTATCTAATGTTTAATTTGTATTTTTTTCATAAAAGTTACCATTTTCTTCAAAAAATACATTAGGGGATAAATTCCTTAATTTTTCTAATATTCTTAGTTTATCATTCTCTGTTGCTAATGAAGTGTATTCATCTTTTTGTTGACAAGGAATAATTTTATATTGAAATTTTTTTTCATTATCAACTGTTAATTGAAAAATTGCTGTATCTTTTGTTTCATTATTAAAAATAAAATCTCCTAAATTATATATTATTGCTTTTCCTTGATAAAAGTCTATTCCTTGTAAAATATGTGCATGGGTTCCAATTATAATATCACTTCCTGCTTCAATATATTTTTTAGCAGTTTCACGTTGTACTTCTTCTAGATCAGTTGAATCTTCTTTTCCCCAATGTAGAAGGGTTACTACGATATCGCTAGTTTGTTTCACTTTTTCAATTTGTTTAATTAATAAAGATGGATTATAGCATCTAAATACACCACTTGAGTTAGTTGTTGCCCCTGGTGTTAAAATAAATTTTTCTGCTCTTGTTGCGTTTAAAAAAGCGATTTTATATCCATTGATAATAAAATAATAAGGTTGTATTGCTTCCTCTATGTTTTTTCCTGCACCTATATATGGGATTTGATATTTTTTTAAAGATTCTAATGTGTCTTGAAATGCAATTTCTCCAAAGTCATATACATGATTATTAGCAAGGGTTACTAAATCTATTCCCATTTCTTTATAGATATTGAGGTTTTCTGGTACTCCTCTAAATGTATAATACTTACCTGGCATTTTTTCACCACGATTACTAATAGTAAATTCGTTATTAGCTATGGTAATATTACTATTTTTTAATATATTAACAGTTTCTTCAGACAATATTCCATATATTTGTTTTTTTCTTTCTTGATATTTAGGAACAATATACCAATTATCTGCTAGCGAAACATCTCCTATAAAACTAAGTTGTACTTGATTTGTTGAAGTATTTGCTTGCTGGATATTACTTGCATTAGAATAAATATTATTGTAATTATCTAGCAACACATTTAATGAAGAATGATAAATATCATGCCAGATGTTTTCTTGATTATCATTTTTCATTTTTTCTTTTAATAAAGATAATTTTTGATCCCCATATTCTTTTTCTAACCAATTCAAAAATGACTTATCTATTCTTTCTTC
>JAQXQC010000086.1 GCA_029100965.1 Bacilli bacterium
GCTTTTACAGATAATTATTCTGTTTCAAAACAGGTTATTATAGTAAATAAAAATAGTTACATTACTTCTAAAGAAAATTTAGTGGGTAAAGTTGCTGTTCAACTAGGAACAACAGCAGATACTTATTTAACCAAAAGTACAGGTATTACATTGGTTAGAGAAAAAAAGTTTTTAGCAGCAATTCAAGACTTAAAGGATGGTAAGGTAAATGCAGTTGTAATGGATGAATTACCAGCAAAAAAACTAATAACTTCTGATATGAAAATACTAAGTGAACCATTAGTTACAGATAGTTATGGGATGGTTGTTGCAAAAGAAAATACTGAATTATTAGAAAGTTGTAATAAAGTAATAAAACAGATGAAGGAAAGTGGAGAAATAGATAAAATTCTTTTAAAACACATGGGACAATCTGATGAAATAGAAGAAAAAACTAGTGTTTTTGACAGATTTTATCAGAGCGTAATATATGATAATAGATATCAATATATTTTAGAAGGATTAAAAAATACACTAATTATTGCAGTAGGTGCTGTTATATTAGGTATTTTATTAGGAACACTTTTAGCTTTTATCAGACATTATCATGATGAAACAGGGTACTTAAAAGCTTTAAATGCTATTTCAAAAGCTTATATTCATATCATAAGAGGAACTCCTAGTATATTACAATTAATGATTATTTATTATGTTATTTTTAAAAATGTATCTATTTCTATAGTATTAGTAGGAATTCTTGCTTTTGGAATTAATAGTTCGGCTTATGTTGCTGAAATAATTAGAGCAGGCTTAAACTCTGTTGATAAGGGCCAAATAGAAGCTGGATATGCACTTAGTTTAAATTATAGACAAGTAATGATGAAAATAGTTTTTCCACAAGCAATAAGAAATATTCTACCAGCACTAGGAAATGAATTTATAACATTAGTAAAAGAAACATCCGTTGGGGCATATATTGGTATAGTGGAATTAACTAAAGCTAGTGATATTATTGCTTCTAGGACATATGATTATTTTTTCCCATTAATTTTAATTGCAGTAATCTATTTTGCAATTACCTTTAGTTTAAGCAAATTAATTAGCATAATGGAAAAGAGGCTTAATTATGTTAGAAATTAAAAATATAAAGAAAAGTTTTTCAAAAAAAAGAGTTTTAAAAGGAATATCTCTAACGGTTGAAAAAGGGGATATTATTGGGATAATAGGACCATCAGGATGCGGAAAGTCGACCTTACTTAGGACTATTAATTATTTAGCACCACCAGATGATGGAAGTATTGTTTTTGAAGGAAATAAAATAGAAGCAAAATCAAATTTAATTTCTATTAGAAGAAAAATTGGTATGGTTTTTCAACAATTTAATTTATTTGAAAATATGACAATTTTAGAAAATATTATCTTATCTCCAGTAGAAACAAGAATAATGACGAAGAATGAGGCGATAAAAGAGGCTAAACAATTTCTTAAAAAGATTGATTTAATAGATAAGAAAGATTTCTATCCTTCACAGTTATCAGGAGGGCAAAAACAGAGAATTGCTATTATAAGATCTCTTATGATGAAACCAGAACTCATGCTTTTTGATGAACCAACATCAGCACTAGATCCAGAAATGATTGGGGAAGTAACTAATTTAATGAGAGAAATTGCTAATGAAGGAATGACAATGATTGTAGTATCCCATGAAATGAACTTTATCAAGAATTTTTGTACAAAAGTAATTTTTATGGAAGAAGGAAAAATATTAGAAGAAGGAACTTCTAATGAAATCTTTAATTCTCCAAAATGTGAAGCCTTAAAAAATTTTTTATCAAAAGTAGAAAATATCTAATATTCAAAGAAAGGTATTTTTTACTTTTTTTGACATATTTTTTACTAGGTGATAGATTTGAAAAAAATATTTTTATGTCTTTTCTTTTTCTTCTTGACAATTTCTTTTTGTTTAGCGGAAGAGGAAAATTCACCAACAAATACTACAACAAACGAAAATAAATTTGCTGAGAACGCAAAAAGTGCTATTATGATTGAAGCATCAACAGGAACCATTCTTTACGAAAAAAATAAAGATGATAAACTACCGATGGCTTCAATGACAAAAATGATGACTTTGCTTTTAATTATGGAAGAAATAGAATCTGAAAATTTAAAATGGAATGAAATGATTACCACTTCAGAGCATGCTGCTTCTATGGGAGGATCCCAAATATTTCTTGAAGTAGGAGAAAAGATGAGTGTGGAAGATTTAGTGAAAGGAATTTGCATTGCATCAGGAAATGATGCTAGTGTTGCGATGGCTGAGAGAATAGGTGGTACAGAAGAAAAATTTGTTTCGATGATGAATAAAAAAGCAAAAGAATTAGGACTTTCTAATACTCATTTTGAAAATGCCTGTGGCTTAGATAGTGATAATCATTATTCTAGTGCTAATGACATGAGTATTATTGCTAAAGAACTCGTAAAGCATAAAAAAATATTAGAATTTTCTGGAACATATGAAGATTATTTGAGAAAAAATACTGAAAAAAGCTTTTGGCTTGTAAATACAAATAAAGTTGTATATTAAGAAAGCATTAAAATAGTGGGAATAATACTAAAAACTAATGCTTTTTTATTTTTTTAATCGTATATGAATTAATAATATTATACCATTTTTAGCCTTATTTTTCAAGGAAATACGGCTTTTTTAATGCAGATATTTAGCCACTAAAAAACAAAAGAATAATCTATTGTACAAATATGCTCTTATTTAGTGTTTTTAGCCGTTTTAAGCAACTTTATTTATTAATTGGTCTTATTATATTAGTAATAAAAAATTCTCTTAAAATTGATGTGTTAAAATAAATATTTTTTAGTGGTATATTAAGTTAGGGGGGATTTTACAACTATTATTCATTTTTATATTGTAATTACCTATATAGCAATTAATAGTTGGCTTTTCTCTTATAAATATGTAAAGGTATAAAAAAAAGAGTAAAACTACTCTTCAATAAAGAACTCGCTCATAGGCTCATTTATTTTTTTTGATATAATATATAAGAATTCTAAACTAAAAGTTTGATAACTACTATTTTCAATATTGGCAATAGTACCCTCGTTATAGCCTATTAAGTCGGCTAATTGTACTTGTGTTAAATTATGATTTTTTCGTAGTCTTCTAATATTCTTCCCAACAATAACATAAATATACTTATTGTCATCTTTTTTAATTTCCATATTCACCACCTAATATAATTATCCAAGAACATTTTATAAATGTACTGCATTTAATATATGCAGTTATGGCGATTTTATGTTAAAATTAGGTAGGAGGTGAAAAGTGAGACTAATTATATTTAGACTATTAGCAATAGTTGGAGTAGTATTTATTAGTGTATTATCTTTTGTTGTCCCAAAAGACCCATTTGAGATAATACCAGCAATGACAGTTATGTCATTTGCTAAGCCAGTATGGTTTTACATTATGTTTGGTGGCTCATTTATATATTTGATAGTACTATATAGTATTTATGATTATTTAGATAAAAGAAAAATAGCATAACGGCAATTATACTATTTTGTAGTGTCGACATCATCAAATAGTTGTCTTATATCAATATTTAATGCGTCAGCAATTCTTCCTATGACTACCAAAGTAAAATATTTATTAGGTTTTGCACTTTCTATTTGTGATATGTAGTGCATTGACACCTCTATTTTGTCGGCTAGTTCTTGTTGTGTAAGATTAGCCGATTTTCTATATTTTTTTATGTTTTTTCTAACAATATCATAATAATAGTAGTCGTCGTGGAAGTGGTTTTTATTATCCATTTACACCACCTAATAACATTTTAGCTGAAATGAAAAAGTAAATTCCAGTTTGAAAACTTAAATTCCACTTTTTGGGGATTTTCATCTAATTTTTGAGTAAAGGATATTTTCTTTTACTCATTTTTATTGTAAAATATGGCTTGTAAAGCAAATTTTGTTAAAT
>JAQXQC010000087.1 GCA_029100965.1 Bacilli bacterium
ATTTTAGAAACATGAAATCTAGAATTATGATAATAACAAATATATTTAGAAAAGATAAAAGAGAGTACCACACAAAGTATAGTACTCCCAAATATGCATAACTAATTTATACTAGGTCCGCTTAATTTCGAAGAACCAAAATACTTAATTTTATGCTAAAGTATTTATAAAATTAAAATAATTACGTCAAATTAGAAACATACTTGCAAATTGATATATCAATTAGAGTATGTATACATAATTTAATTAAAAATAATTTATAAATATAAGCATTAAAACTGCAAGAAATATGATAAAATATATAACAAAGTTTTGGTGGTGTTATTATGCAAGAAAGCAAATATTTCTATAATGGCATACCTTTATCTAAATATTGTAAAGATAATAATATTAACATAAGTACTATACGAGCAAGAATATGGAAAAAAAAGCAAAGCAAAAAATATGAAAACTATGCAGAACAAGAAATTGTAGATATGGTTATAGAGGCTTATGGTAGTGCTATTAAATATATGTATAAAGGGATAACTTTAAGACAATATTGCTTAGATAATGGTATTAATATAGGAACTATTAATTCTAGAATAAATAATTTAAGAAAGAAAAATGAAAATCTGTCAAATGATGAATTAGTAATTTTAGCAATGGAAGAGTTTAATAATCAAAATTTTAGATTTTTTTATAAAGGTGTACCTTTAAAGGAATATTGTGGAAGTCATCCAGAAATAAATTACAATACTATTAGGACATACATTAACAGAGAAAAAGAAAAGAATCCAGAATTATCGGATGAAGAATTAATTAAACAATATTTAAATAAAGAACATAAAGGGATTTATAAATATTGCTATTTGGGAATTCCATTAAAACAATATTGTGATGAAAATAATTTGAATTATAGAAACATAATTATATATATGAGCAGATATAGAAATACTGATAACTTTAAAGGCTTAAGTGATGATGAATTTGTTGAGGCAATTATGGATCAATATCAACCATTTGAGCCTAAATATCTATATAATGGACTAACTTTAAGAGAATATTGTATTCGAAATGATTTGTCATATTATAGTGTAGTATCTTTTGTAAAAAGAAGATTAGCAAAAGGCAGTACGAAGAGTATTGACTATTTAATTGATGAAGGTATAAAAACAATAAATAGGTATGGAATAATTTATTATTATAAAGGCATTCCTTTAAAAGATTATGCCGAGCAAAATGATTTGAATGCAAGTTCAATTCGTTGTGCTATTTTAAGAAAACAATTGAGGAGTAATAAAACATTACAAGAAATTATTGATGAGTATGTTGAATTTTATCAAAAATTTTCTATCAAATATTATTATAATGGGATACCACTCTTAACATTTTGTAACAATATAGGCTTGAATTATAATACAATAATACAAAAATATTTATATGAATATGCAGATAAAACTGATCTTGGTATAGATGAGGCAATAAAACAAATTGTAGATTATTATATAGAACACTCACCAATAAAAACTAAATATTATTTCAATGATCAATCATTAACAAAATTTTGTGATGTAAACGGTTATCCTTATCTAGCAATTTGGAGAAGAATTAAGACACTACAGTCTAAAGATGATTTATTAGATAATGAACAAATTATAGCTTTAGCAATAAAAAAATATGAAGATAGATTACAAATAAGTAAAATAAACGAAATTTTTGATAAATTAAAAAATTCTAAGATATGTGATGTTAATGAAATAAAAGGTATATGTGAATTTCTAAAAGTTGATTTTGATAATGTAACCGATTTAGTTAATATGGATTTTTCATATAATCAAGCAATTAATATGATATGGTATTTCTTCGATAAAAAAACTAGCAATAATTATAAAATGATTACTGATAAGAAAATAAAAGATATTTTTATTTTAGTTGATAATTTAAAAAATTCTAATAAGGATATTGAACAGTTTGAGTTATATGATTTAATAGGAATATATAAAAGTGAGTTATATGATTCAAGAAATAAAATATTATTAAGACAAAAAAGATATATTTATAAAACAATTTATTCATTATGTAGTAGCTATGAAGTTAAAATTAATAATAGTAATTATGAAGATTTTAAAAGTGAGATTAAGTACTATCTATTAATGGTAATAAATAGAACTAATTTAAACATCTGTGGGCAAATAATTAAATATATGGATTTGACCGTTAAGGGTTATTTTAGAACTTATTTAAAAAAATATAGAAAGCAAAATAATAGTTTATCATTAGATGATGCTAAATACTCTAGTGATAAAGACACAAGAAGAGAAAAATCAAGAATTGATTATATTGCTGTTCCTAAGAATTCGTATGAAACAGTTGAAAACACTTCATTTAGTTCAAATATGATGAAAGTATTATCATCATTATCTCCAGAGGATTTATCTCTTATTATGTTAAAATATCAAGAAAATTATAGTGATGATGAATTGGTAAGCCATTTCAATTTAACAATTGATGAAATAGAGCAAAAAGAAATTGAAATACTATCATTATTAAAAAATAATGATAATGTAAAAGTATTAAGAAAAAATAAAAATGATCATTTTAATTGATATATAGCTATATTGAAATATGTCTAAGAAAATTTTGACCTTAAGTCTTTTTATTTCATTTTATAAATTTTTATGTTATATTTATAACAGTTAATGTTGTTACTAACCATTATTTGTTATAAAAGTTGTTTTATCTTTTTGGTGGACACAATAGAAAAAATTTATATGAAAGAAGGAAAGGTCTATGAATATAGAATTAAAAAGTAAAAGTCTTTCAAATTATTATTCAACTAAACCAGACAATTATACATTATCTTTTCATCATTATAACGTAATTGTAGACAATGAAAGTAACAATGAATATATGTTATTAGAACGAGATATAGAACTGATTAGAAATTTGAACAAGGAAAATTCTGTTATTTATTTTTCTGATATTGAAAATTTAATCAAAGTAATGAATAATACTAACATTTTCAATAGATTAAATGATATCTATTTAAGAATAAGGAATGTCGAAGAATATAGAAACTTTAACAAATTAAATATAAATATCAATGTTGTAATCGAAAGAAAAGACTTAGAAATGATAAAACCTACTAATGATAGAATAGTATTACAAATTGATGATATAAATGAGCTACCAATTAAAAAGTTAGATGAATTAAGAGAAAAATATAATATCACTCACATATTATTAGGACAAATACGATATATTACAAATGATTGTGCATTTTTATTGAATGTTTTGTCAGAACAATTTGGAATAGATAAATCTTATCAATTAGAACTAGAAAAGAATAATGAAATAACAAATGATATATATAATATTGAAATGTATAAAGAAATGATATATTCGATAAACAAAATAATAGAAACAAATAAAAAAGAAAGTATTTTGGATACAACATATGCAATTTTTATGTTTATTGCCAGTAATATTTCTTATGATGAAGAGGGAATTGAAAATACTAAAATAGAAAATCAAAATCTTATTGGACCATTATTTCATCATAAGGCAGTCTGCGAAGGATATTCAAAACTGTTTAAACAAGTATTAAGTTTACTAGGAATTGAATCCATTATAGTAAGTGGTAGAGGAAACAAAGAAAATGGTGGACATGTGTGGAATCAAGTAAAAATAGAAAATAAATGGTATAACGCAGATGTGACAGCACAAAATTATTTTATTTGTAATAATGAAAATTGTAATATGTTCCTGGTAAGTAATAAAAAATGTAAATATAAATCTTTATCTCCGTTTGCTAAAAATTGTTGGAATGATTATTATAATTAGTCTTAAATAAATATAATCCGTAATTTAAGTTTGGATTTTGGAAAAGGAAAACAGAATAAGTACCGAAATGAAAGGGGGATTTTGATGAATAAATTAGATGATTTTTTCAATACAATAGATGAAAAAACATATAAAAATATAAAAGAAATATCTTATTTAACAGGATTAACACTTTTCAATTTAGAATTATATACGATGAATTCTATTCCCCAAATATTTAGCGTTCTTTTAGGAATATCATCAAGCTTACTAATAGAAACAGGCATTTACATGGGAAAATATGGAAAAGGAGTAATATTAAAAACCAAAACAGGAAAAGAATTAGAAGAATTATACCAAGAGTTTTTAAAAAATTATTGTCAATTTAATAACTTTTTTGAATTAGAGAATCCCATACAAATTCAAATCATGTTTAATTATCTATTAGAAGAAGGTTATTTATCTTATCATAAATCATTTAATTTTAAAAATTCAAGTGAGTCCTTTCATTGGCTAGATGGAACACGAGTAATAGAGGGACAGGCTGTTTGTAGACATATTTCATCAATGTTTAAAGATATTTTACAAACATTAGGATTCAGTACATATAAGTTGCCAGTTCATATTACAAAAGCAGAAAAACGTATATTACTTTTGCAACAAAAATTAAATTTAGAAGAATTTAAAGAATTTTTACTTTACCGTTTAAATCAACTCAAAATTTCTCCTGAAGAATATCAAGAATTTCTGCAATATATTAATTCCTCAAATATACAATTAGGAGAATCTAATGAAGTACTATTTTATCATGGTAATGAAAAAAGCTTAAAGTTGAGTAAGTCAAATCATGTAATAACAGCAGTATTTACATCAGAAAAAGATTATTTTTTAGACCCAACACAATGTAGAATATACCATCGTAAAAATAGTAAGATATTGTATGATGAAGATGTAGATTGTAAAATATTTGAAACCTCTGCAAGGTTATGCTGTTCCAGTAAAGAAGAATACAAAGCCTTAAAAGAAAAATTACATCATCCACAAGAGCAACTTTCTAGGGCTGAAGAAAAAAGATTAATGTCACAAACAGAAATATGATGTCAAGAAAATACGGATATATTTGAGAATTTTTACAATAAAAATTGTGAATTATATAGAGAAATAAATAAAAAAGTATTAAAATTAAAAAAGAATTTATAAACGATTAAGGAGGAGAAAATGAAAGTATTATTATATACAGAAGGATTAAAAGCAGTAGGAAAATCAGGATTAGGAAAGGCTGTTGAACACCAAATTAATGCTCTAGAAAGTAACAATATTTCTTATACACTAGATAGAAAAGAATTAGATAGTGTAGACATTGTTCATATTAATTGGTATTTATTAAAAAGTTATTTCTTAGCAAAAAAAGCCAAAAAAGAAGGAAAAAAAGTAGTTTATCATGCGCATTCTACAGAAGAAGATTTTAAAAATTCTTTTCTCTTTTCTAATCAAATTGCCCCAATTTTTAAATGGTGGATTTGTAAATGCTATCGTTTAGGAGATGTTATCATAACACCAACAGAATACGCTAAAAAATTACTTTTAAATTATCACTTAAATAGACCAATTTATGCAATTTCTAATGGAATAAATACAGACTTTTTCGAATATAATTCTAAATTTAAAGATGAATTTAGAAAAAAATATCATTATAAGAAAAATGATAAAGTAATAATGGGAGTAGGACTTTATTTAAAGAGAAAAGGAATTTTAGACTTTGTTGAACTTGCAAAAAGATTACCAGAATATCAGTTTATTTGGTTTGGTTACTTAGACTTAAAACTTGTTCCAAAAGAAATTAGAGTAGCAGTAAACACAAAATTAGATAACTTGATTTTTGCTGGATATGTAGAACAAGAATTTCTTAGAAAAGCATACAGTGGAGCAGATTTATATTTATTTCCTACTTTAGAAGAAACAGAAGGAATTCCTATCTTAGAAGCACTAACAGCAAAAATCCCAACATTAGTAAGAGATATTCCTGTTTTTGAAGAATTTATTACAGATAAAGAAGTATATAAAGCAAAAGATATTGATGAATTTGAAGAAAAAATAAAACAGATATTAGAAAATAAGCTCCCTAAATTAGCAGATAATGGCTATAAAAAAGCTAAGAAAAAAGATATTAAAACAGTAGGAGAACAATTAATAAAAGTGTATCAAGACTTAATAGATAATAAAATATCAACAGAAGAAAAATAAGGTTTATTTTGTTGCCGTTCAGTCAGATAAAATAAGATTTTAAATGACATTTTTTACAAAAAAAACTAAAATAATTTTATAATACTAAAATAATCTTATATTGCTAATAAATTGTGTGAAATTCTATACATTTATTATTGTTTTGTATATTGAACTTTTTACAAATTTCTTGATTTATAATGGATTAGGGATATTTTATATTTTCTTGACTGAACGGTAACCTTATTTTAGAGAAAAAGCATTGAAAATACTTGCATTATTTAACATTTTATATTACAATTAAGTTGTTCCATTACTTGGAAATTTGTACCTCTAACAGTTTCTACGTAATTGGTGAAAAATAATTTAAGGAGGAAAAAAATATGGCATTAACAAAAGAAGCAAAGCAAAATATTATTAAAGAATTTGCAAGAGATGAAAAAGATACTGGATCTCCAGAAGTTCAAATTGCAATTTTAACAAAAGAAATAGATGCTTTAACTGAACATTTAAAAAACAACAAGCAAGATAAACATTCAAAACGTGGTCTTTTAATGAAAGTAGGAAAAAGAAGAAGCCTATTAGATTATTTAGTAAAGACTGATGTAAAAAGATATCGTGCAGTTGTTAGTAAATTAGGTTTAAGAAGATAAAAACAGGCACTCTAAAATGAGTGTCCTTTATTTTAGAAAGGAGAAAATATGGAAGAAAAAAAAGTATTTGAATTAGAATTCGGTACTCGTAAAATTACCGTTGAAATTGGAGAGTTAGCCAAGCAAGCAAACGCTGCTTGCCTAGTTCGGTATAATGATACAGTAATTTTATCAGCATGTGTAATGAGTTCTAATGCAACATCAGCAGATTTCTTTCCTTTAACGATTAATTATCAAGAGAAATTTTATTCTGTTGGAAAAATACCAGGAGGATTTATTAAAAGGGAAGGTAGACCTACGGAACAAGCTATTCTAGCCGCTAGATTAATTGA
>JAQXQC010000088.1 GCA_029100965.1 Bacilli bacterium
GTATAAGAAATATTTTTAATTGAATCAGTTGTTGAAGTATTTTTAGGTAGTTTTAATACTTGACCAATACTTAGATTATTGGTTGAAAGATTATTTAATGTTTTTAAATCATTTACACTAGTGTTATATTTTTTAGCAATATTATACAAACTATCTCCTTTTTTAACGATATAATAATTATTATTAATTGGAGTATAAGGTACTTTTAGGTAAGTTGCTAAGGCAATAACAATTGCTTCTCCTATATTTTCTAGATTATTTTTTAAATAAGTGGCTTCTTTTTCATTATCAATATTTCCATAATAAATAATTATACTTTCATTATTAGCAGTATCTCTAATTAATTTATTATAATCTTTTGATGTATCACTAGGTAACCTTCTTTGATAGTATTTTTCTACTCTTAAACCAATTTTTTCAAGATTTTCTTGAACTAATTTAGCAAGCGTGTTGCTATTTCTTAAGGAATAGATAATTTCAGCATTTTTTCCCCCTGTCGTTAAGGCATTAGAAATAACAATAACATTATTTCCTTTTCCATAAGTGGATTGAATTTTTTTTACCCGATCATCAATTGAAAGAGTATCATCATTATCTCTTGTTAGATAAGTTTTAATATTTAAGTCTTTTAATCTTTTATAAATATATTTACTTAAGTCTAGGTTATAGTTTTTTTCAATGATGCCATGAATATTACTTCCAATGTCCTCTCCTCCTCGATAAGGATCGATGATTACTTTCTTTTCTGCTCTTTCCATAAAATATCACCTAATTTATTTTATGTTTTTTAGTTAATTTTGGTTTGTTTATTCTATTTTGAAACTGGTTTCATCTAAAAAAAGATAGTTTTCATGATATTTTAGTTCTCTTACTAAACGAAATAGAGCATCATCTTTGGCTTTGGCTTCTAACATAATATCAACATCTTGATTTTTTGGTTTTAAAAGATTTAAAAATTTGATGAAGGAATCGACTTCAATATAGTCATTATGGGCTCGGTATTCTCTTTTGTTTTTAGGAGAACTAAAATGTATTTTTGGTGTCATTCCTTTTCTTTTCCAAGTGAGAAAGATATCGTTTAAGTAAGTGAACAATTCTTTGAATGTGGGATTGCATTGATGATGATGATAGTCTAAGACGACTGGAATATTTAACTTTTTAGCTAGAAATAAACAATCTTCTATGTTAAATACTTTATCATCATTTTCTATGGCAATAATTTCTTTTAAATGATTGGGAAGTTTTTTGAATGTATGGATAAATCTTGATAAAGAGTTCTTTTTTCCAAAGGTATTACTGCCTATATGAAGGAGAATAATTTTATCTTGAATATCTAATATTTTGAGTAATTGGTAATGATATTCTAATATGTTAATTGTTGATGTGATTACTTCTTTTTTTACACTATTTAAGACACAATACTGATTGGGATGGAAATCTACTCGTATTTTACTTTTCTGAAGAATTGAAGTTATTTTTTTATAGTAAGGAAGGAATTTTTCTAGATAATCAAAAGAAACATTTAAGTGTGTTGCTAAGGGGATTATATTAGAAGAGATTCGATAAAAATGAATATGATTTTTATCGTTATAAATTAATGTTTGATAAAGAGATTCTAGATTTGAAGTGATAATATGATCTAACTTTTCTTGATTTTTTTCTTTTTTCCAAGTTGTATATGGATAAGGTGTTGAAGTTGAAGTTTTTATTGATTTACTTATTGCAACATAGCCTAATCTTATTATCATTTTTATTCACCTATATTTATTATGCTTCCTCTTCTTTTTTGTATTCTAAAAAGAAAAAAGAAAAGATTATCCTATTCTTTTTTCTTCTTTGGGTAAATAATCTAAGATTAGTTTATCTGTGATAAATAAATAGTCATAAAAATTTCTAATTTTTTGACATAATTCTAGTTCATTAGTATTAAAATCAATTTTTTGAGGAATGGAGATGAGAGCAAAAAAAAGTATTTTTTCTTCTTTTAGCATAGGATAATGCATTTCGTAAGTATGAAGAAGGCTGCAAAAATCGAATGTTTGATAATATTTTTGGTAAAAGTTTACTAAATCATAGATAGGAATATCTTTTTTACTTTTATTCCAACTAATTAAATAAGGTTTTTGATCAAGTAAGTAATGTTCTAATTTTAGATTATTATGAATTTGAGTAATTCGAACTCTTTTCTTTTCTGAAATGATTTGATACCATTTTTCCATTTGATTTTTGGAATAATTTAGAGCTAAAAAGAGTTTAGAAATGTTTCTGATGAAAAGATAAGAGGAAGGAGACATATATTCTTCTCTTTCGATTAATTCTGTGATATCTTGATAATAGTTAATTAAATACTCAATTTTATCTATTGTAGTTTCATAAAGTTCTTTGTAAGAATTTTCATCTATTTCTTTATAAAAAGTAGTTTTGCTATGAAGAAGAGTAATTAATTTCATGATATCATTTGCTTTTTCTTCTTTTTGCAATGGAGTTTCTTCAATATAGCGATAAATATCATAATTTTTGGTTTGATAAAGAATTTCTGGAAAATAATCAAAAGATCTAGACTTTAAATATTTATATAAAGGGCCTAGATCATGTTCTTTTTTTTTGATTACTAATACTTCATTATCAGTTTCTATCATGCGAATGTTATTTTTAATGGTTATTTTTTTGATGATAATGTGATTTTCAGCGAGTAAATTACGAATTTCTTTATTCATTTTTATTTGGAATGATGAGTTTCATACCAGGTTTTATTTCTTCTAAATTGTTATATAAACTAAGTGATTCTTTATCAATGTTATATTTTTTCATAATGCTATCAATGGTATCTTGTTCTTTTACAATATATACATAATAAGTAACGTAAGTGTCTGAATTATCTATATTTTCAAATAAATTGAATTCCTTTTTGGATGTTTTTTGCTGTTCTTCTCCAAAAATTATGGTATCTTTTTGGGGTGAAGTAATTTCTGGAATTAATTTTTCTTCTCTTTCCTCGGAAGATGTTTTTTCGAGATGTTCCTCTTTATTTTCAGGAAAAAATGAAGAAGTAATTTTATTTTCCTCAAGATTTGGAATTTCTATATTCATTTCTTTTGTTTGCTCTGTTGCTGGTGGTACTTCTATTATTTTTTCTTCTTTCTCTTTTTCTCCTTCAATATAAAGGTCAATATTCACCTGAAGGGCTTCATTGTTTACTACTTCATAATAAAAGTTATCAATATCAATAGTTAAAGTAGAAGGAATATATTTGCTTTCTAGTTCAATATCAAAAGGGATTTTAAAGTTGAAGTTTTCTCGGTTAATTGAAGCCTCAGTCATTTTATAATCGCCAGTAATATGAAATTCTCCACTAATTTTTTCACTGTTTTTTATTGCAATACTATGTTCTAAAGATATGGAAGTAATTTCACTTACCTTTGTTTTAAATAATAGGTCTTTTTTAAATGGTATTATTTGTTTCATATTATCTTTCCTTTCAAGGAATTATATGAAATTTATTTTATTTTATACTCTTTTTATAAGTGATATTTGAAAAACTTTTTAAGAATTTTTTTACTTTTTCTTCTTTTGAGATTGGGGCTAGGATGTAAAGCTTTTCTTTGACGTTAAGGATGTTTGTTGCTAGGAATAATTTTTTTTCATAGCACTCTTGTTTGCTTGGTGAATCTAGAAAAGTATTGTTCATGAGATTGGGTAAAATAATATTTGAATATTTCTTTTTTATTTGTTCTATTTCTAGGCAAAAATAATCATTTTTCCCGTTAGAAATATGGGTTGGACTTTGCCATTTAAATACTGAGTTTTTTGTTAAATCGCTTATTTCTTCTTTCTTGGATAATGCAATGACTACGGTATTTTTGTCTAATTGATTTAGGATATCATTTAATGTTAATGCCAAATTCTCTTTTTCTTTAAATCGATGGTTGTCTGGATAGAAAATGACTTCTATTTGGCATTTTTGCTGAAGAATAAGATGATTTAATGTATGAATATTTTCTTTGAGAAATTGTTCGGTCATTTGATTTCGTTCTTCAAAAGAAAGATAAGTATCAGAAAACAGTAGCCATTTTTGTTGATTTAAGTAATTTTTATATTCTAAATTTAATTTTAATTGATGATTTAAAATTGGGTTCTTTAAATCATTTTCTATGATGATAAGATAATTTTTTTTAGGAATAATATTTGTAATATTAAGAAGAATTGGGTAAGTATTTTCTAGAGAATCTTCTGTTCTTTTCTTTAAAGTGAATTCTTCTATATAATGATTTTTCTTTATTTCTTTTTGATAGTGATTTAAAAATTTCTTTAATTCTTCTTTTTGTGTAGGATTATAGTTTTCTATTTCTTTTGGATTTTCTGTTAAAGGAATTAGAACTTTGGAAATAAACTCAGTAACATAACTGTTCATGGTGGTTATTTTTAATGTATTATAGATTGTATCCTCACTTCTTTTTTCCATTGGATACCTTCTTTTAATTAATTCGTAAGTTAATACTTCTAAAGTCTTTTTTGATGATTTATATTTTTGATATAAGTAAATGCAATTTTCTTTTGTTGGATAATTTGTAAAATCATCTATCTCTTGGTTAATATAGTATATTTGTAATCCATCTTCTAGAAAAAATAGATGATTTTCTTTGTTATATGTATAGTTGATACTATTTAGGTAAAGAAAGTTAGCAATATTTACTTCTGTTTTTGTTTGCATTTTCTCGTTTAGAATTGTACGAAAATGTTCTTTTCTTTTGATTATTTCTTGTGCAATAAAATCTTTTAAAGATAATTTGCTTTCTAGATACATTCTTTTATAAAGGTAGGAATGATAGTCTTTAAAGGTATCAAAATCTTTATAATCTTTGTTCAGATAAAGATAATTTTTAAATTCTTTATAAAATTTAGTAAAGGCTTTTTTATCTTGATAAAGAATTTCTAAAAGATATTCCTTAAAAATATGATATTTGATTGAATAAGTTACTTTTATCTCTTTTTCGTTTAATAGTTTTTCTTGATATTCTTCTAAAAAAAAGCAATTTATTTTTAACTGATTTTTTAATAATTTTGATTTGATTTCATCTCTACTTTTTTTCTCTTTTGTTAAGATGATGATGTTTTCTTCTTTTCTGTTTTCTTTTTTAATGAGAATTTTTATTTTTGCTAGGATAAAAGCAAGGTTATTTTTATTATTGAAATAAACTAGTTTATTTTCATTACTTAGAATCATATTTTTTTGATTATTGTCTAGTATTTCATTTTCTTTAAAGAAAGAAATATATTCTTCGTTTTTTCTTTTTAAGTATTTTTGATTATGTAATTTTAATAAATCTTTTTCTTCTGTTTTTATTTTTTCTACTTTTTGATAGTCTGGGTTTTCTTGATATAAGAATTGATCTTCCTTTAATTTTTGATAAAGATATTGATATTGATTCATAAACGCTTGATAAGTATTATTGTTGATATAAATATCTTTACTTAAGAAGCGTGTATATTTATTTAAAAAATTATTAATATCATAAAGTACTAAATTTGTATTATCATTACTTTCTATCATTTTAATCCCTATCCTTTTATATTACTTTTGTTTTATCATATCACAAATTGATTAAAAAGAAAATAGATATTGTTGACTTGAAAAGTTGGGGATTTTTTGCTATACTCTAAGTATCTGGTGAGGAGTGTAGATGATGAAAGATAAATTAAAAGAGATGGATAAGAAAAAACTTTATTTAGTTATTGGTTTTTTTGTTGCTATTATTATTATTTTATTTGGAGGAGCTTTTGTCTATAATAAGTTTTTTTATAAACGTTCTTATACTGAAATTGAAAATATTATGGTGAATGCGTCTAAAAATTATTTGGCTAAGAATAAAAATCGCTTCCCTAAAAATTATAATGATGTTGTAACATTATCTGATAGTGATTTAGTTGGTGCTGAAGAGATGGATGCAATTAGTGAATATTTGAAAGATGAAACTTCTACTTGTAGTGGTAATGTTACGGTTACTAATATTAATGGACAATATCGTTATGTTCCTACTTTAGATTGTGGAAATAAATATAAGACAGTTACTTTTATTGATTATATTAAGAAGATGGTACCAATTAAAGAAAATGGTACTGGATTATATCAATTAAATGATGAACTTGTCTATCGTGGGGATTCTCCTAACAATTATATTAAGTTTAGTGGAAAGACTTATCGTATTGTTAAATTTAGTGGAGATAGTGCTGTTATTATTTATACAGAAAAAGGTAGTAATATTGCTTGGGATGATCGCTATAATACAGAAAAGAAAATGCAAATGGGAATTAATGATTATTCGGTTAGTCGTATTAAAGATACAGTAGATGCGTTTTATAAGGATGATAAGAAAATTACTCCTGATAATAAATTATTGGTTATTGCTCATAATTTGGAGATTGGGAAAAGAGCTAGTAAAGATACAGATAAAACTGGTGGATTAGAAAAAAGTGCTGTTATCGAAAATCAATTTGCTGGACTTTTACCTTTATATGATTATATGAACGCTTCTTTAGATAGTAATTGTACTACTTCTGTTAGTGCTTCTTGTATGAATTATAATTATTTATCTAAGTTTATGTATTCTTGGTGGACCATGACAGGAAATAATCAAAATACTTATTCTGTTTATGAAATTGCTGGTTCTGGTAGTAGTTTATTAATGAATGCTGGAACAAATGGCTATTGTCGTCCAGTCCTTTATTTATCTAAAGATGCTTTATATGTATCTGGAGATGGTAGTAGTGAAAATCCTTATATTGTAAAGTAAGTAGAAGAAAATACTTACTTTTTCTTTTTTGTTTAAAATTTTATTTTGTATTCATTTATTGATATTTTGGTTGAAATAATCTTTATTCATCATATAATTTATTGGTGATATGATGAATACTGTTCAACTGGGTTTTCTTTTAGCGATATTAGCAGGATTTTCTACAATGTTAGGGTTATTTCCTATTTTTTTTAAGATATCTAATATTAATAAATTTATTGCTGGTAGTCTTGCTTTTGCTAGTGGGGTAATGTTTTGCGTATCTGTTACAGATTTAATTCCAGAGTCTATTTCGTTAATTCAAAAATATGTTTCTGATTTTGAAACTTTGCTTTTGGTCTTTGGTTTTATAATGATAGGAGTATTTCTTTCTTCTTTGATTCGAAAGAAGGTAAATACGGAATGTAATCAGTCTTCTTTATTTAGAGTGGGAATTATTTCAATGATTGCCATTATTTTACATAATGTTCCTGAAGGAATGGCTACATTTATTTCTACTACAAAAAATGTTAGTCTTGGTATTTCTTTAGCTATCGCAATAGCTTTACATAATATTCCTGAGGGAATTTCTATTTCTGTTCCGATTTATTATTCAACCAAGAAAAAATCAAGAGCATTTTTCTATACTCTTGTTTCTGCTTTATCTGAACCACTTGGTGCAATTATTACTTATTTCTTTTTAATGCCTATTATTAATCCGTTTATTTTAGGATTGTTATTTGCTTCTATTGCAGGGATTATGCTATCTATTTCTTTTCTAGAATTACTCCCCTCTTCTTTTCAGTATTCTTATTTAAAAACTTCTAAACTTTGTTTTGGTGCAGGAATTTTATTTATGTTGTTGAAATTTTTCTTTTAGAATGTGTTAATGTTTTGGTTTTAGTAGTAAGCATAAGATGAATGCTGATACTAGGGCAATACTAATTCCGGCACTAGTTAAATTGAAAATTCCAAATGCTAATCCTAATGGTCCAATTTTTCCTACAGTATCCATTGCTCCATGGATTAATAAATGTCCAAAAGATGTGATAGGAATAATTGCTCCTGCACCACAATATAAAACAAATCTGTCATAGATGCCAAAAATATCTAAGAATGCACCTATTACTACAAATAAAGATGTTACATGTCCTGGTGTAAGTTTAGTATTATCTAATATCAATTGTGAAATCAAACAAATTGTTCCACAAAACAAAAAAGAATTTAAATAAATCATTCTACTACCTCCAAACCTACTGCATGAGCAATCGCAGGAAGAGATTCTTTTTGAAAATACATAGTGGGAGAAAATAATGCCCCTGTTGGAACAATTAGAACCCGTTTTAGCTTCTTTTCTTTTAATTCGTGGTAAATATAACTAAAATTTACTAAAGCGCTACAAGCTGGTCCTGAGCCTCCTGCAAAGACAGGTTGTTTTTTGATATCATATAATATGGTTCCACAATCGTTATATTGTTTAGAAATATCTAGATGGTATACTTTTTTTAAGTATTCTATTAGGATCTCTTTTCCATATTTTCCTAAATCACCAGTTAAAATTAAATCATAATAATCGGGAGTTCTTTTTAATTTAGTTAAATGCTCATATATAGTTTCTGCGGCTGCTGGTGCCATTACTGCACCCATATGATTAACATCTTTTGTACCTTTATCAATAATTTTTCCTATGGTAGAGGATTCTATTTTTACTTTTGTTTTTTCGTTTGTTAAAAGAATGGCTGCTCCACCTGTTGCTGTAAATGTTGAAGTTTCTGGTTTTGGTGTTCCATACTCTGTTGGGTTTCGATATTGTTTTTCGGCAGCAGTGTTGTGACTTACTGTTGAAACGATACAATTTTTGGCTTTTTTGCCTTCGATAAAATTTGCAGCGATTATCATTCCTTCACTACTGGTGGCGCAGGCGTTATAAATTCCTAGAAAAGGAATATTAAATTCTCTTAGGGCATAGTTACTTGATGCGATTTGATTGATTAAATCTCCAGAAATAATTAGGTCGATTTCAGATTCTTTTTTTCTTGATTTTCTTAATAATGTAGTAATAGTATCTTTTAGTAATTTAATTTCAGCTTTTTCCCAACTTTTTTCTCCAAAATATAAATCTTTTGTATAAGTTTTATCAAAATATTTTTTTAAAGGTCCATTTGCTTCATATATTCCTGCATGTGTAGCAGTTTCTTTAATAAATACATTTTTATAAGTTGTTGTCATGTTATCCTCCCATAATTAATATTCTTAGTATTCCAAATAAATAAACTGCTACAACACCGTATAAGATTACTGTTCCTGCTAATTTGAAAATATTTGCTCCTATTCCTAGGACTAATCCTTCTGTTTTATATTCTAATGCTGCTGATGTTATAGAGTGAGCAAATCCTGTAATAGGAATAATTAAAGCACTTTTTACTTTTGTTACTAAAATATCAAATATACCAAAGGCTGTTAAAATAGAAGCAATTACGATAAGGGTTAAAATAACTAATACTCCTGATTCTTTTCTTGGTAAATGCAAAAGAAACATATAAATTTCTAGAAGTATTTCACTAGAAAGTCCAAGAAGTCCACCGACTAGGAATGCTATTAATCCATTTTTTGCCACTTTTGGTTTAGGAGTATACTTTTTAATAAATTCTTGATATTCTTGATTTTTCATATTTTCACCATTTATAATATGGGTTTTTATTTTCTTTTTTATACCAAAATAAAACAATGAAGTCTATTTTTCTTCATTGTCTATTCCTTTTACTAATGTTTCAAGATTGATTCCTAAAACATTTGCGATTTGGACTAAAGTATCTACTGAGAAATACTTTTTTCCATTGGGAGCTTCGATTCTTCTTATGAACTCATGTGAGTAATGTGCTCTATCTGCAAGTTCTGCTTGTGTAATCTTTGCTTCCTTTCGATATCTTTTGATATTTGCTGCAATAATTTCATAAACATCTTCATTTCTTCTATGTGTTGTCCCCATCTGTTCATCACCTAATTTTTATTCTCTCACAAAATCAAGTTTTTTTATGTAACCAATTCGGTTACATTTTTACCATATCCTTATTTTATAAGGGTTTACAGAGATTATTTTTTAATTTTTTTAGTATTTTTTTCTCATTTCTAGAAATTTGTACTTGATTTGTACCAAAAAATTTAGCTATTTCACTCTGGGTTTTGTCTTCAAAGTATCTTAAATTGATTAATTCGTATTCTTCATTTGTTAAGGATTTTAGTCCTTCTTGTAAGGAAATACTTTCTAGATATTGTTCACTGTCTGTATAATGATCAGCGATTTTATCTAGTAGTGTTAGTTTTTTTCCATCTTCCATAATCACTTCATCGAGGCTTTTTACACTGGCTTGGCATTTTATTACATCATTGATTAAATTTTCTTCTATTTCTAAGAAAAGAGATAATTCTGTTGTACTAGGTTCTTTCATTAATTTCTGTGTTAATAAAGACCTAGCTTCTAAGATTTTTTTGTATAAGCTATAATAATCTCTTGATACTTTAACAAAATTTGATTTTTTAACATAGGCTAATACTTCTCCTAGGATATGTTTGTACATATAAGTTGTTAGTTTTACATTTTTGCTTGCATCAAAATTTTTGTACGCTTTCATTATGCCAATTATACTTACTTGATATAAGTCATCGAATTCGTAATATTTGGTATACTTATTAATGATTGAACAAATTAATCCTTTATTTTCTTTGATTAAATTAAGTAATATTGTATCATTCATAAAAACCCTTCTTGTCATTATCTAGATTATTCCTTTCTAGAGATAAGAAAATACATCTAATTCTTTATCTAGATTGGGAAGAAAATTTTTAAATAATCTGCTTTTTCTTTGATCGTAGATAATGAATAAATTTTTTTCTTTTCTATTTTCTTTAAAATTATAGATTTCTTTGATTTGTTCTATGGAAAGAAAATCTAGTTTTTTTAAATTAAGTACGATGTTATTAATTCCTAATTCATCAATGATATTTAATACTTCTTTTATTTTACTCCCATTATCATTCCTCCCTATTATTCTTACAAAGAATACTCCTTTTCGATATTCTGTACTGATTCTTAACATTTAATTCACCCTTTGCTATTTTAATTTATCATAAAAATATTGTTGAAGAAAGCAATTCGACAATACTAGTTATTTTTTTTATCTTCTATTATTTGACAAATATTTTCCCTCTACTTATATTATTCTTTGTTAATGGAAAAAAATCCTTCTTATTTCAATAAAAAAAATACTAATTTTGAAATAGTTCATTTGTCTACTTCTTTTTTAGTATTTTTTTAATGAAGAATAAATAATTTTAAAGCCAAGTTTTTATCCATTTCTCCCAGTTTTATGTCATGGTCTATTTTTGCTAGTTTTTTGATGTTTTCTAAAATCATATCTTCAGAATAAGAATAGATTTTTTTCACACTATATTTTACTCGGTATGGATTAACTTCTAAAATTTTGGCAATTTCTGATTCTGATTTATTTTTGTTTATTAGTCTTTTTACCTGAAATAAAAAATGAAATTGATTGGCTAATAAAAGGATAATTTGGATTTCATCATAGTTTTGATTTAAGAAACTATCTAGTAATTCTAGTGCTTTTTTAGTATCTTTTAGAATGATAGCATCTGTTAGAGAAAAAATTTCTTCTTCTAATACTTTAGTAGTTGTTTTAGTAATGTCCTCGTTAGTAATTTTTTTGGTTTCTAATGCATACATTTTTAACTTGTCTAATTCATTATCAATGTTATTTAAGTTTGTTCCTACTCTTTCTAAAAAGAAATTAATATCATTCATTTCATATCCAGCTTCTTTTAATTTACTATTGATATGTTTGATTAGAAAAGCTTTATCTACTTTATTTGCTTCTATTACTTTATGATGGGATAATAATTTATTTATTTTTTTTCTTGAATCTAATTTTTCAGCATTACAGATAAAAATTAAATAGCTATCAGAATTATAGTGTTCTATATATTGTTCTAATTTTTCTAGATTGTCGATTGTCTTATTGGCTCCTAAGAAGTAACAGTCTTCTAAAATAATAATTTTTTTCTTATTAAATAGATTTACAGTTGAAGCATCTTCAATTACATCTTCTATTAATGTATTTGCCATATCATATTTTATTATATCTGTATCTTTTAGAGAATTTATAATCTTTTTGGTTTCTTCTTTGATTAATCCTTTATTTATTCCATATATTACATAAAAATTTTCCATATTATTTTCCTAATCTTTCTTGACATGAATAGCCATCTTCTTTTTCACGCGTTAGTGCTTCTTCATAATTTGTTGGTTTGTTATAGCTAGAATCTATCGTTGTTTTTAAAGTTGTTTTAAATGTATTGTTTTTCTCATCTTGGGAGAAAGAGCTGTTCTCTTCATCTTTTTCGATATATTTGTTAAAGATTCCTTCTTGAATAAAATCTTGATAAGAATCTTTAGATAAAAATTGATATTGTTTTGTTCCTTCAATATATTCTAATTCTTCTTGAAGAGAGAAATGGTAAGTATTTTCCTCTTTTACTGTTGCATCTAGGGTATTGCTTTGGTATTCTTTGGTGCAAATAAATGTTTTAACTGTATCTTTTACTTCACTTGTTTTTGTATTCTTTTTTGTCATGAAGAAATAGATGCTTCCTCCTATTAAAATTAATAATAAAAGAAGGATTATTTTAGGAGATTTTTTCTTTTTGGGTTTGGTAATTTGTTCTTTTGGTTCTTCTGTTTTTGGTTTAGGAATAGTTAAATTAATAAGACTTTTTAGGACTTCTTCTTTTACTTCTATTTTATTAGAACCAACAATTTCAATTCCTTCAATGGTATCTAATGAAATATTTTCAAACTCTTCTGTATTTTCTTGATGAATTGTTTTAAAGATGTATTCTTTAACAATTTCTTCCTCTTCTTTTTTTGTAGTTGCTAAGGATAATATGGAATTGTTTTTGATATAGCTACTTCCATAAGAAATATAACTATATGTAGGATTTGTATCTGAATAAATAATATAAAGATTGTTATTTTTCTTATAGCGAAATACTCCATATACATTAATATAGTGATCAGTTGCTCCAAAACTTAAATTATATTCTACTACTTTTAATACTTTTCCGTTCATTTTGCACCTTCCATTCTTATGATATTATAGCAAAAAAAAGAAGTTCTTACAACTTTTATAAACTTCTTTTGAACATTTTTTCTAATTCGTAAATAGTAAATTCAATAATTGTTGGTCTACCATGGGGGCAGTTAAATGGGTTATTGCAGTTTCTTAGTTGAGAGATAATACTTTCCATATCTTCTTTTGTTATTCTGGTATTTGCTTTAACACTTGCCTTACAGGCTATCGTAGCAGCTAAGTGATCTCTAAATTTAGCTAAATCAAAGTGGTTTTCTTCTTTGATGATTTGTTCCATGATATTTTTTAATATTCCTTCTGCGTTATTTTTGGGAAACCATGTAGGATGTGAAGTTACTCGGAATGCACTAGTACCAAATTCTTCTATTTTAATATTTAATTCTTCTAAGATATGAATATTTTTTTTGATGAGTAAGAATTCGTTCATTGGTAATTCTATTACAATAGGAATTAGTGTATCAATGGAATTTTTGCTTGGATGAGAAAGGAGATAAGAATATTTTTCATAATTAATTCTTTCTTGAGCAGCGTGCTGATCAATTAAATATACCCCTTTTTCATTTTCACAGACAATATAAGTTCCTAATGCTAATCCAACAGGATATAATTCAGGAAGTTTATCTTTATCTGATTGGATTTCTTCTATATAAGTATTATTTTCTACATTAGTTAATTCTTCTAATTCTTCATTTTCTATTTCTTTGAAGTTAATAAGATTAGATAATCTTTTTTTGTAATCATTGTCTACGCTATCTTCTTTCACTAAATTTCTTTCTAAGTTTAGGGATAAATTTTGATATTTTGAAGGTATCTCTTCTTTTTTTTGTTCAATTTTTGGGATAAGTAATTTTTTTTGAATAGTTGTAGTAATCATATTGTGAATTAATTCTTTTAAATCTTCAAAGTTTCCAAACTTAATATCTAATTTAGATGGATGAACATTTACATCAATTAAGGATGGATCTGTTTGGATAATTAGGATGGTAATGGGATATCTAGTATCTTCTTTGAAACTACTGTAAGAATCATTAATGATTTTGTTTAAGGCGGCGTTTTTAATTACTCGGCCATTTACAATGGTTGTCATATAATTTCTACTAGCACGATTAATTTCTGGCATAGAGATATATCCTTCTATACTATAATCTTCATTTGCTGCTTTAACTGGAAGCATTTTTTTGGTAATGTCAATGCCGTAAATTGCTTTAATTACTTTTAATAAATTTCCTGAACCATCGGTATTTAATAGTTCTTTTTCATCATTGATTAATAAAAATTTTACTTTATTGTAAGATAAGGCCATTTTATTTACATAATCCGTAATTGCGGCTAATTCTGAATAAATACTTGATAAATGTTTTAATCTTGCTGGTGTGTTATAAAATAAGTTACTTACTGTAATACTAGTTCCTGTTCTTTCTTCTGCTTTGGCATTTTCTAAAAGATGTCCTCCTTTAATGTGAATTAATGTTCCTTTTTCATTTTGACAAGTTTTCAATATGACTTCGCTGACGGAAGCGATTGAGGGTAATGCCTCACCTCTAAATCCTAATGACGAGATATGAAATAAGTCATCTGCATCATATAGTTTGCTTGTAGCATGGCGTTGAAAGGCTAATTCTGCATCTTCTTTATCCATTCCTATTCCATTGTCAATTACTTTAATTTCACGAATTCCAGCTTCTTTTAGTTCTATTTTGATTTCTGTTGCCTTAGCGTCAATAGCGTTTTCTACTAATTCCTTTACGATAGAAACGCATTTTTCTACTACTTCTCCTGCTGCTATTTTATTGGCTAGTAATTCAGACATTACTTTTATTTTGCTCAAAATACTTCACTCTTCTTTCTGTTTCTATGTTAATTATACCAAATTAAAGATTGCTTCTCAAGAAAAAAGACAAGTAATTTTTACTCATTACTTGTCTTGTTCAGTTTTATCTTTTTTTAAACTTTCACTTAGGGTTACTCCTAATGAAGCAATATTTTGTAAATCTGATGGAATAATAATTTTAGTTGCTTTTCCATCTGCTACTTTTCCTAATGCATCTAAACTTTTTAGTGCAATTACTGATTTATCTGCTTTTGCTTCTTTTAGTAATTTTATTCCTTCTGCTTCTGCTTGTTTTAATTTTAATAGAGCTTCTGCTTCTCCTTCGGCCATTTTAATTTTTGATTGTTTATTTGCCTCTGCTCTTAATATTGCACTTTCTTTCTCTCCTTCTGCAATTAGGACACTAGATTTTTTCTCTCCTTCTGCTTGAAGAATTTTTTCTCTTCTTTCTCTTTCTGCACGCATTTGTTTTTCCATAGCTTCTTGGATATCTCTTGGGGGTATAATATTTTTAACTTCTACACGATTGACTTTAATTCCCCATGGATCAGTTGCTTCATCTAGGATTGCTCTCATCTTTGTATTAATAATATCTCTTGATGTTAGGGTTTGATCTAATTCTAGTTCTCCAATTAGATTTCTAAGTGTTGTTGCAGTTAGATTTTCAATTGCACTAATTGGATTTTCCACTCCATAGGTATATAATTTTGCATCAGTAATTTGAAAATAAACTACAGTATCAATTTGCATGGTTACATTATCTTTGGTAATTACTGGTTGTGGCGCGAAATCTTTTACGATTTCTTTTAATGTTACTGCTCCTGCTACTCTATCAATAAAGGGGATTAGAAAATGTAATCCATTTCCCCATGTTTGGTAATATGAACCAATTCTTTCTACAACATAACTTTTTGCTTGTGGAACTATTTTTATACAAGGTATGATAAAAATAGCAACAAGTACTAATATAATAATAAATATCGGCATTTTTTATTCCTCCCACTCTTCTACTTCTAATTTAACGCCTTTCATTTTAAGTACTTTTACCGTACTTCCTTTTGGTAAGTTTTTGCTAGAGATAGCAGACCATCTTTTCCCGTCTACTTTTACTTCTCCTACTTCCATTTTTTTGATTTCCTCAGTTACTATTCCTTTCATTCCAATTACTCTGTCTAAATTGGTTTTTTCTTTTCTTTTCAATAATTTCTTTTCTATATTTTCTTTTGTTAATAACATTAAGATGATTCCTCCTACGACAAAGATACCAAATTGAAGGACAAAATTATCGGTAAAGAATGAAAGAATTAGGGAGCATAATCCACTGATAACAAACCAAATACTTACCAAATTGATTGTTATCGCTTCTAATATTCCTAAAAAAATAATGAGTACTAACCAAAAATAAAACATACTTCCCTCCTATCAGTTCTATTGTATCATAAAAAATTCATTTCGTTATCTGTTTTTGCTAATTTTTTTATGATACTCATATCAATTTCATTTAGTTCATTTAAAATTGCTTGATGAGGAAGAAAATGTTCAAAATAAATATCTTTATTTCCATAATAATCTTCTAATTTATTGATGTCATTTACTATTTCCCAATTTGACTTTTCCACAATTCCACTTGCATCATAAACTTGTTCTTGGTAAAGAAAGGCAATATGATTTTTTTCTTCATTGAGTACGTATTGTCCCTCCGGGTAATAATGTTTTAATACTTTGGCTAATTCTAGACATCCTCCGTTTAAAAAATAATACTTTATTGATACTGGAGATAAATATTGATAAAATTCATCGCTGACTAAATCTAAAATAAATCTAATAAAATACTCCATAATTACATCCTCTCTTTTTATTTTACGATTGATCCAATTTTTTCTCCTGTTAATGCTTTTTTGAGATTTTCTACTTTATTGATATTAAAAACTTGGATAGGTAGATTGTTTTCTAGACATAGAGAAACCGCGGTTAAATCCATTACTTTTAATTTTTTCTGTATTACTTCTAGATGACTAATCTCTTGGATGATTTCATAGTCATCATATTTTCTTGGATCTTTATCATAAATGTAATCTACATTGGTTGCTTTTAGTAATATATCTGCTTTTATCTCTATTGCACGAAGAGCTGCTGCTGTATCAGTGGAGAAAAAGGGAGAACCAGTTCCTGCACCAAAGATTAGTACACGTTTTTTTTCTAAATGTTTTAATGCACGTGCTCGAATAAATAATTCTGCGATTTGTCTCATTTCAATACTGGTTTGTACTCTAGATTCTACTCCTACTTGAAGAAGGGCATCATTTAGAGCAAGGGCATTCATGGTAGTTGCTAACATGCCTATATAATCTGCTGTTACAGAGTCCATCTGGGTATTGCTTCTTCCTCTCCAAAAGTTTCCTCCTCCTACTACAATGGCTAGTTCAAGATTAGTATTATTCATTACTTCTTTAATTGTTTCTGCAATTTCTAATAATTTGTGATAATTAATTCCTGTTCCGTTATCTTTTGCAAGAGACTCTCCACTTAATTTAAGTAATATTCGTTTATTTTTCATCTTTTTCCTCCACTTTTTTTAAGATAAAGTATTTACAATCTACGGCACAATTTTCTTTTAAATAAACTTCTAGATTGTTATAGTTATTAATTGGTTTTACTTTTTTATTTTTTTGATCATAGAAGCCTTTTAATCGAAGTTTATTATAAGCAATATCTCCTACAATATAATCATATGGTTCAAAGTAAGAAGTATATCTTTCTTTAACAACTTCTTCTTGAAAAGCTTCTTTATAATTTTTGATTAATTCATATTGATTGTTCTCCATTACAATTTTTTTCATCAAAACACTCCTTTCGTTTATTTTTTTAAATATGAAATCTTTTCTTTTGGTTTCATCTTTAAAATTTGTTTCATGATTTTGAAGTATTATATCATAATAAAGAAAAGGAAAATACCCTTAAAAGATATTTTCTTATTTTTAAGATACTCCAATACCATAAGTGATAACAAAATAAGTAATTACTCCTCCTACGATAAAAATCATTAAGAATAGTAAAATAATTTTTAAAATACTACTTTTTTGATTTAATTCTGAAAAGTCGTCATCAACTTGCATGAAATCTTTTTTAGAAAACTCATATGAGCTGGTAAAAAAATCGTCATTTACTGGGGCTACAGATGGTTTTATAATATCAATATCACTATTATCTTTTTCAAAAGTAATTGCTGGTGTTTCTTTTTGATGTGAGGTTACTTCTTCTTCATGAATTGGTTTTGTAATAATCGTATTTCCTGTTGGTTTTAAATCAGAAAATAAATCTAGTGATAAATCTTCTTGTGGTTCTTCTTGATTTTCTTCTTGGGCTAGATTTTGATATTTAAGTTCTCTTGTCATTGATAAATCGTTTTCTAAGGAATCTGATTGGGATTGAGAGGTTTGTTCTTCTTCATGATTTAAATCGACAATATTTTCGTTATTTTGGTAATCTTGATAACTTTTACTAGCTTTTTTTAATTCTTCTAAAGATAATTCTGTACTTTGAAGAGTATTTAAAATTTGTTTATTAACTTTAGGGATTGATTGAGTAGTTTCTTTTAATTTATCGTTTTCATATTTTGCTTTTTCTAAAATTTTGTTAATGTCATATACTTTTTGTTCATCAATATTTCTTTTCCTTTGCTCGATAATATTTAGATTTTCTTTGATGGGGTTATCGTTCTGTTTTCCTTCGGATAATACTAACTCCTTTAATTTAGCCATATCGATTTCATCCGTATTATCTTCTAATGGTAAGTTATCTAAATCATTATATTTTCCATAGACTTCTTTATATAATTTTTTATTTCTACTACTTCTTGTGGAAGGAATGCTATCTATGTTGTTTTCTGTGTAGTATCTATCGCTTCTACTATCCATATTGCCACCTCTTACTTTTCTTTATCATACCATACTTTTGGTGAAATTAAAATATTTTTATTGCTTTTTCTAAAATTAATTGCTATGATAAATAGGAAAAGGAGGAAATAAAAATGTGTGTTAAACTTGACCGTGAAAAATGTATTGGATGTGGAAGTTGTGTTTCCTTAACTGATCAGAAAATATTTGATTTTGATGATGAAGGAAAAGCTTATGTTGTTTCTGAAAAAATTGCTGATGAGGATATGGATACTGTGAAGAATGCTATTGATTATTGTCCAACTTCTGCTATTTATTTTGAATCAGAAAAATAAATTTAAAAAACTTCTAAAGATTGTGTTTTCAAGAATTTTGACTTGCCTAAGTTCAATTCTTTTTTTTAGTATTTTTTATTTATGGAACTTTATCATAACCTGATCCTCCCCAAGGATTACATCTTAAAATTCTTTTTATTGCTAAATACCATCCCTTAAAAAAACCATATCTTTCGATGGCTTCTAGGGCATAATTAGAACAAGTGGGATAAAATCTGCAATTGTTGTGCCACGGTCCAGGAATTTTTTGATAAATTCTAATTAGAAGACATGATATTTTTTTTAACATTGGTTTGCTTTTTCATTAATTTCTTTAGAGAAGTTTCCATTCTCAAAAATTACTACTTCTTTATTTTGATCAGTTGTTGCGATAATAGATAAATCAGATGTTCCAATCATGAAATCTACATGAATTTTGGAAGAATTAATTCCTTGTTTTGTTAATTCTTCTTTGGAAGTGTTTAATCCATCTTTTAGACATTCAGCAAATCCTGCACCTAAAGCTAAATGGCAACTTGCATTTTCATCAATTAAAGTGGTTCCGAAGGTAATATTTAAATTAGAAATTGGACTGTTGTATTCTACAAGGGCACATTCTCCTAGGTAACAACTTGTATCATCGCCTTCTATAATTGCTTTTAGAATTTCTTTTCCCACTTTTGCATCATAATCCACTGCTCTTCCTTCGACAAATTTAATCCAGAATTCATCTACTTTTTTCCCATTATAATATAAAGGTTTAGCATTATAAACGATTCCTTCTGTTTTTCTGTAGTCTGGACTGGCAAAAACTTCATATGATGGCATATTTACAATTACTTTTTGATCTTTAGCACTGGAAAATTGGTAATTTTTAGGTAAATATACATCCAGTGATGTTCCTAATGAATTTTGATAATGTAATTTTGTTAAGTTTAAATGATTTAAAACATTCATTAATTTTTGAATTTTATTTAGGTGGTTATCCCAACAATCTAAAGGATTTTCTTTTTCTAACATACAAGTTGTAAAAATTGCCTGTTTTAGTTTTTCTTCACTATTTTCTTCATTATTAAATACAGATTTTGCCCATTCTTTTCCAGGATATGCTGCTATACACCAAGAAAGGGTACATTTTTCTACCATTTTACGATAGATAGGTCTCGTTTCTCTTTTTCTTTTTGCTGCTAAGGCAATTAAGTTATCAGGAATATCTTCCATTAAATTGGGATACTCTGTTTCCATAATAAGAAAACTAGCATTTTTTTTGGCATATTCATCCCAAATACTACTATCAAAATATTTACTTTCTAAAATACTTTTTTCTGTGCTTTCCTTTAATAAACTGTGAGTTTTGTAGATATCTTCACAATCTAAATATATTTCTGATATTCCTTTATCTTTTGCTTTTTTGATTAATTTTTGAATAAAGTTATCAATTTCTTTTTGATAATGAATAAAAAGAATTTTACTTTGTTTATCTATACATTTTTCTAGTAATAGTTCTATATATTTTTCTTCCATGTTATATCACCTCTATTATTTTATCATACTTTTTTGGTTTAGGATATAATTTGCGTTAATGTTGTGTCCTTATCCTTATAAAGGGTTAACATTTCTAATACTATTTTTTTTAATTCTTCTTGATTTGTTGTAGATATCATTTTTTTATCATATTCTTTTATCTTATTGTTTAAAGTTTTATCTTTAGAATAATATTCGCTTACTATGACTTCATCTTGATAAGTACTTTTAATTTTTTCAATGTTTTCTTTATTTTCTGTTAGGCCTATGATTGATTTGAATAATCCATCTTGATCTTTGTAGTAAATATAATTACTAATTGAGGTATTGTGAACCATGCTATCGTATGATTGATATGCTCCAGCTTGAATTAAATATATTTTTTCTCCTGTGATATCTGTTTCTAATTTTTTATCATAGATTTGATAAATTAATTTGCCACATATTGCTCCGCAAATGACAGATAAAAAAATAGGAGTTACTACTTTTTTGATTTTCTTTAACATTTTTATCACCAATTAAAGTATACTTCTATTTTTGTTCTTTTTTTGTCGATTATTATTTTTATTTCTATTTTTATTATTCTATTATATATGGATCACTATAAGTTCCACTTCCTTCAGTAACTTTAACTGTTGATCTTAGGCGTAAAACTGGACGAATTCCACTTGCATTAGATGATTGTATGCTTGAAACACTTGTTTCACTAGGACTCCAAAGAAATATTTGGGTAGTATTACCAAATACACTATTATTTTTTACATATTCTGGGGGAGTATGTGTGGCAAACCAATAATAACTTCCGTTATTGATTAAATCATTATTTTTGTAATTTTCAGGATTTTGAAGATCATTGTTATCAATTAAAGACATTCCAGTTATTTGCTGAAAATCTTCAATATTGATATTCCGAGAATTATTATTATTACATTTACCTTCGTATGAGAAGTTAGAGTTACAATAATTTAAAGCCAGTGAATTTAAATTATTTAAGTGATTTATGCTATTGGTAGTTGTATCATGAATTTGTGGATTACAACTAGTAAAGTGTTGAGTATTATTTTCTGTACATATACATTCAGGAGAACCAGCACTTATCAAATAGACTGTTTGTTCTTTAATATAATCTATTCTCCAACCACTTGAACTATTTGCATTGCGACCATCACATAATTCACCTGAACATCCATTATTACCAGTATATTTAACATAAGTGCCTTTTTTCTTTTTGTTCAAATAAGCACTATTATCTTAAGTGCTATTATCTTCAATGAGTGTTTTTGCAGCAGTTTTTGCTAAGAGTTTGATGCTATAATCATCATTAGTGTACATTGATTCTAGTATAATTTTAATTGTTATTATATTTTCATTTTCGTTATTGATTTTTATTTCTTTAAATAATAAAGATTTTTGTAAGTTTTTCTGATAGTAGGAACTGTCATTTTTGTCGAAAGAACCATCATTGTTAAGTTTTCCATATGTTATTGTTACTTCTTTATTTTCTGGATTATTGATTTGGATTTTTCTTTTTTCTTCTGTTCCGCTAGATTGGGTTGTTAAAATTACTTCATTATTTTCACTTTTTTCGATTTTGGTAATGACTTGTTTATCTAAATCATTCATTATATTTTTAGTGATTGCTATTTTATCTGAGGAATAACTAATGGATTGATAGATATCCTCATCTTTATTTTTAAATTGATAAATAAGATTTAATAGGTATAAGGCAATACTCATTGCTAATACTGATGCTAAAACAATTTCTACTAACATATATCCTTTTTTATTTAATTTCATTATTTATCCCCCTACTCGATTGGAATACTAGCATAATAATTTTTTTTATTATTTTCTATTTCTGTTATTACTATGTATGTGTAATGATTAGAATCTGTTCCAACGTTGGCATCCTTAATGTTATAATAATTAACAATATAATCTATATAGTCTTTAAATGTTTCATTAGTTAAATCTATTTTCTTCTTTTCTAGAACATTTTCATCATAATAAGTAAATATCATGTTTTTTATTTGATATAAATTTTGTAAAGTTGTACAAAAATTATTTTTATTGATATAATTACTTTCTTCAGAATTACAATTGCCATCTTCAATTAGATTTATTGTTTCTTTATCGTTATGAGTATTGAGAAAGGTGTTTAAATTATTTTCTAACAATGTATTAATCATTTCTTTTGATGCATAAAATGCATCAATATCATGATACACTTCTCTTTCTTTATATTTAGAAAAAAGAGAGTTAAAACTAGAATAAAATAAAATCATTCCTGTTAAAATTACTGTTGAAGTGATAATTACTTCTACTAACATGAAGCCTTTATTATTTTTAAACATTCTTTTTTCACTACTCCTTGCTATTTTTATAAAACTATTATATAATAATTATAGTTTAATGTAAAGAATAAAAAGGAATGGGATTTATGGCAGAAATTAAGAAAGAAGAGTTATCTACTTCTAATGTAGGAGCGACTAATTTTAATGATTTGGCAACGAAAAAGGTAATTAATTTTGAAACAACTCCAATTGTTGATATTGTAAATTATATCTTAGTAACTGCCTCTAAGAAAAATGCTAGTGATATTCATTTTGATCCAGCTGATAATCATATGAAAGTTAGATTTCGTATTGATGGGAAACTAGATACTTTTATTATCGTTCCTAATACCGCTAAACAAAATTTAATTGCTAGATTAAAGATTATGGCCGGAATGAATATTACAGAAACTCGTCTTCCACAAGATGGAGCAATTCGTACAGTAATTGAAGGGATTAGTTTGGATATGCGTGTTTCTTCTCTTCCAACCAAACGGGGTGAAAAAATTGTTATTCGTATTATGGATTATTCGATGAGTTTAAAAGGGTTAGAGTCTTTATGTTTTAATGATGTTAATTATAAAAAAATATTAAAGATGATTAGTGAACCAAATGGAATTATTTTAGTAACTGGGGCTACAGGTAGTGGTAAATCAACTACTGTTTATTCTCTTTTACAAAGATTAAATACTGAGGATACAAATTTAATTACAGTAGAAGATCCTGTTGAAATGGAAATTGAAGGAATGAATCAGGTTCAAGTTAATAGTGAAATAGGACTTACTTTTGCTACTGTATTGAGAAGTATTTTGCGACAAGATCCTAATGTTATTATGATTGGGGAAATTCGTGATAGTGAAACTGCACAAATTGCAGTTCGGGCTTCCATTACTGGACATTTAGTTTTATCTACTATTCACACCAATAATAGTCTTTCTACTATTGAAAGATTATTAGATATGGATGTTGAACGATATTTACTAGCTAGTGCATTGGAAGGAATTATTTCTCAAAAGTTGGCAAGAAAGCTTTGCGATAAATGTAAAAGGCTAAGACCTACTAATAATTATGAGAAAAATCTATTTAGAACTATTTTAGGGTTAGAAGTTAGTAAGGTATATGAACCTGTTGGTTGTCCAGAATGTAGTTTTGGATATAAGGGAAGAGTTGCTTTGCATGAAGTTCTTCTAATTAATCAGGATATAAGAGATGCTATTAGTAATAATGTTTCTAAAGAAGATTTGAGAAAATTGGTTTATAGTAAAGATGTTATTACTATGGTACAAGATGGATTTTATAAGGTTCTTGCTGGTTTTACTACTATTACTGAAGTTTTAAAACTAATTGATTTAGATGATGAGATAGAAGAAAAAAAGAAATCTAATTAATTATTATTTGAATACAACGAAAGAGCACAGAAAATATTTAAAATTCTGTGTTCTTTTACTATACATAGAGAAGATGTTTTTTACTTCTTCCTCGATTTGATTTTTCTTCTTGATTATGAGGTTGATATAAAACAACTTCTTTTTTGGTTAAACTCTTTTTTACATCAATTAACCTTTGATTTTTGGATCCTCTAAAAATTACATCATAACTTTTTTGCTGGTAAATAAATTTTCCATCTACTAAAATGTCAATTTGTTTTAAAAATTCTAATATATCTAGATTGGACTTAGATTTTTCTAATAGTTCTTCAAAGGTATATCCAGTATAACACCATACGTTTAAATTTTTTTGATGACAATACTTTGCTAAAATAGAACAAGCTAGGGGTTGTTCCATCGGATCTCCTCCTGAAAATGTAATTCCATCTTGTCCTTCTAGAGAATTTATTTTTCTTTTGATGTCCTCAATATCAATAAGAAACCCATTCTGATAAGAGTGGGTTTCTGGATTGTGACAATAAGGACAATGATGAGGACAGCCTTGTGTCCAAATTACAGTACGGATACCTTCTCCATCCACAATGCTATCTCTTTGTATCTCATCTGTTGCTAGCCTTATTTTCATTATTATTTCGCTTCTTCCAATATTCCTTCTGTACCGTGTTTTACGCGATCGTGTTCTTCTGCTCTTTTTCCGTTGTTGAAACGATCTACTGTTCCTACTAAATATCCTGTAATTCTTCTGATCCTTTCAAAGCCAATTCCCTCTCCGATAGTTTTAACTTCTTTTTCTTCTGTTTTCATAAAAATATTCCCTCTTTCTTAATTTATTAACAGCAAGCATTTTTCTTAAAGTCATTTACTTTTTCAACGCTAACCCCTTCTCCAGCTTTTCGGCCACATCCAGGACAAACATCTCCAATAATTCCAACATATCCACATACTGGATCTCGATCAACTGGATGATTAATTGCTGCATATCCCATATTATTTTCTTTCATGATACGAACAATTTTTTCAAAAGCATCTAAATTTTTTGTTGTATCTCCATCTAATTCAATATAACTAATATGTCCAGCGTTTGTAAGAGCGTGGTATGGAGCTTCTTTTTTAATCTTATTAATGATAGATATATTATAATATACTGGTACATGGAATGAATTTGTATAATAGTCTCTATCTGTAACTCCTTTAATTTTTCCGTAAATTACTTTATCAATATTAACAAATCTACCACTTAATCCTTCTGCTGGAGTAGCTAGGCATGTAAAGTTTAGATTATATTTTTCCGAATATTCATCGCATTTTTTTCTCATGAAGCCAATAATTTTTAATCCTAATTCTTGTGCTTCATCACTTTCACCGTGGTGTTTTCCAATTAATGCTTTTAAACATTCTGCTAATCCGATAAAACCAATACTTAAAGTTCCATGTTTTAGTACTTTTCTTAATCGATCAGTTGGCTTTAATTTTTCTGAATCAATCCATACTCCTTGTTCTAATAGGAATGGGAAATTATATAATCTTTTGTTGCATTGTATCTCAAATCTTTCTAGTAACTGCTCACAAACTAAATCCATTAATTCTCCTAATTCCTTATAAAATCCATCTAAGTCTGCTTTTTCGTTACTAACAATTCCATGTTTGATTCCTAGTCTTGGTAGATTGATTGATGTGAATGATAAATTTCCTCTTCCTGGGGTAATTGCTTTATTAGGGTCCACTATGTTACCAATTACTCTTGTTCTACATCCCATGTAGCAAACCTCTGTATTAAAATCACCTTTATAATATTGTGCATTAAATGGAGAATCCATAAAGGAAAAGTTTGGAAACAACCTTTTTGCTGACACTTTGCAAGATAATTTGAATAAGTCATAATTTGGATCTCCTGGATTGTAATTAACTCCTTCTTTAATTTTAAAGATAGAAATTGGAAAAATAGGTGTTTCGTTTTTTCCTAATCCAGCATCAACTGATAATAGATAATTTTTCATTACCATTCTTCCTTCTGGTGAAGTATCTGTTCCAAAATTGATGGAAGAGAATGGTACTTGTGCTCCTGCTCTTGAATGCATGGTATTTAAATTATGTACAAAAGCTTCCATTGCTTGATAAGTAGCTCTATCCGTTTTTGCAATTGCAGTATCATATGCTTTTTCAAAAATTCTTCTTACTTCTTTACTTTCTTTATAAAAGTTTTCAAAGATTCCAATATCAACTGTAATAGAATTTAATTTATCAATTGCTTGTGCTACTTTATCTATATTTACAAAACTGATAAAGTCCGTAAAATCAAGTAACTCATATAATGCTTGCTTATATTCTTTTTTAAAAGTTTTTAACACTCCTGGTGCCATATAAAAGTCAAATGCTGGAATACTCTGACCCCCATGTTGATCATTTTGATTGGATTGTACAGCGATAGCAGCTAGAGCACTATAAGCATTAATTGATTGTGGCTCTCTCAAGTGACCATGTCCAGTAGAAAAACCATTTTTAAATAATTTATTTAAATCGATTTGCATACAAGTGGTTGTCCCCATTGCTAAGAAATCCATATCGTGAATATGAATATCTCCATTTTCATGCGCATCGGCAAATTTCTTTTTCATTAAATATGCTTTAGCAAATTCCTTTGAAACTGTTGAACCATATTGAAGCATCGTTCCCATAGCGCTATTTCCATCAATATTTGCGTTTTCTCTTTTTGCATCTTCTTCAAATGCAGATTTTAATCCTAATCCTTCTAGTGATTTTAAAAATTTGTGCATCTTTTTTTCGTCCGAAAATAATTTTCTTGATTTATCTCTTCTATCTCGGTAATCTGAAAATGCTTGGTAAACATCTTCATATTTGTTTTTCTTTAGCATTTCTTCGATTAAATCTTGAATTTCTTCAATTTTGATTTTTTCGGCATCTTTATATTTTTTACAAATTTCTTTGATTACACTTTGATATACTTTTTGAACATCTTTAGCTGTATATTTTGCTTCTTCTTCTTCATGTACTGTTCCATCAAATCCTTTTTTTATTGCAATAGCAACTTTTGCTGTATCAAAAGAAACTTTTTTTCCATTTCTTTTTACTACCTTTAAATTGTCTATTACGTCTTCATTTATTGTCATTTACTTCACTCCTCTATTTCTTATCACATGTTCATTATACATGTATCCTTCTTCTTTTGTCAATATAAAAAACGAACATTTTTCGTTTTTTTTATTTTTTTCATTTTTTTGATTTTTTGGTAAGAGAAAATTTTCATTTTTTCATTTTTTTTTTTTTTATTTGTTTCCTATTTCTACTTAAAGTCTTTATTTCACTAGGTTTAGGTATTATATTATAGGAATATGTATTTTATTTTTATTTCGTTTTTTTATATTTTTTGTTTTTTAATCTAATTTTATTTTGCTAGTTTTTTGATTTTTTGATTTCTTGTTTTATGGTACTGTGTTCGTATTTTTTTATATTCTTTATAGTTAATTTTTTTAATAAAATATTGATTTATATATCTTAAATTAGTTACCTAATTATTTAGTGGTGTTTGTATTTATTTTTTTCTTGATTCTGCTAAAAAAATAAAGAAATGGTTTCTTCTATTTTGAATCTTATTCATAGAAAAAGAAAATCTTTTTAAGAATTTAGATTTTCTATTTTATAAATTTCTTGATTATCAACAAATAACATTACCGTTTTAACGTTATAATTTTCTTCCATAGAAAGACCTAATGTGTAGATTACTTCCTCTAAAATATGTTTATTATTATCACTAAGAATAGACTCGTTGAAATTTAATTTTAATTGATTTTCCTCCAGAGAATAATCTTTTAATACAACATTTGCATCTAAATAACTCATTAAGTTTGTTTCATATATTGGGGAGGTGGATAATTCATCAACAATAATTTTAATCTTGTCTTCTCCTTTGTTATTGATGTATTTTGTTATAGGAACATAGTATTGATCATCATTTTGTTGACATACATAGTAAACTGTATATGATTCAATTGATGATGTTGTGGTTAAATCATATTTTTTATTAATTCCATATTTTTTATCTTGGGGGAAAGTGATGTTTTTTTTACTATGAGGAAGGTTTTCTAATGTTTTTCCTTCTACTTGAATTGTGACTTTGTCGATTCCCTCAATGCTCGTTAAGGAATATATAATGGCTTCTATCATTTTTTCTTCATCTTTTTCGTTAATATTTAATAGATCTTTAGAAAGATTTATTGTTAGAATTTTGTTTTCTAAATTTAATCCTAATATTTCTGTTCCAGCAGGAATAATTGCTCGAAACCCATTTGGAATGATGTGACTTTTTTCTCCATCAATAATTAATCCCTTTGTTACATCTAATGCTGTTTCTTTTGGGTCTAAATTTTCACTTTTAATGGTCGTTCTTGCTACATAGCCATTTGTATCTAATAGATAAATTACTTCCTTTTGATTGCTATATTCATATTCTAAACTTGTATTTTTAATTTTGTAATCTAATTTTTCGCTATTTGGCATTAAATATAAAAGAAAAAGGGCAAATAGTGCTAGTGTTGCTACCATGATTTTTCTAGTATAGATTTTCTTTAACATACTATCACCTAATAATATATATGAATAATGGAAAAGAAAAATACTTATCTCAAAAAAGTTCCTTAAAATTAAGTCTTTTTCTGGATAAGTATTTTAATTTTATAATTGTATACTTCCTAGTCGAATTAATTCTACAACAGCTTGAGCCCTACCTTTAACCCCTAGTTTTTGCATTGCATTGGAAATATGATTTCTTACCGTTTTTTCACTGATGCCTAACTCTTCTCCAATTTCTTTGGTTGTTTTATTTTCTACTAATAGGGAAAATACTTCTTCTTCTCTTTTGGTCAGTATTTTCTTCATCTTAATTCCTCACTTCCCAAGGGGGGATACAATCAATAGTATTGTATGTGAGAAATCTTTTTTTGGTTCATTCTTTATGATTGAAATTGTACTGAAATATACATTTTTTTATCAAATTCTTCTTGGACAGTACGCATAATGTTATTTGCTAATGATTTTGAATTTTCACATTTATCTACGACAACTTTGATCGAGCTGTCTTCTATCTTAGCAAAAGTTTCGCATTTATAAGTCGATTTTATCTTTTTTTCAATGGATTCTTCTGTTCCACTATTTGCTTGAATTGTTTTAATTTTTTCATAAATTGTATTCTTTTCTTCTGTAGTAGTGTCTTTATTCGTTAATTTATCTTGTAGTTCTTCCAAAGTATCATTTGTTTTTGAACTATTTTCTACTTTTAATGCTGAAATGGCATCACTTTCTTCTACGGAAACATTAATATCTTCTTTTTTCTCTGTTTTTGTTTGTCTGCTAGTAGATGCTGCTAGTAAATCATTTGGCATAGTGACATAATAAATACTAAGTACTAATACTAAACTAAATAATGTTAAAAACCACAAATTTTTCTTATTCATATATATTTCCCCTTTTCTAGTAAAATATATGTTTTTCTTATGAATAAATACCTAATAATTTTTCTTGGCCCTCTTTACCTAATGGTTCAACTTTCCATTGATTATTTTTATCCTGTTCTACTTTAAACTTAATGGTGTAAGTTACTTTCTTTTTTACTTTTTTTAAGTTTTCTAGTAATTTTTTAGAATAGTCTAAATCTTTTTCTTCTTCTAATTTTCTTATTTCCCTACCATAGTCTAAAACTGTAATTTCTGCGGTTACTTTTGCTTTATTCCCATCGATTTCTTCTTCTTTTATAGAGTAACTTAAATTTCTATATTGTTTTTTGATTAATTTTTGGTATTCTTCTTTATTATTTTCTGTTAAAGCTTCTTCATCAATGAGAAGAACTTCATTAATATCAATACTTTTATCTAATCGTTGATATTTAGATAAATATTCTTCTACTTGAGAAGTTGGCGTATTCGCTAAATCACAACCTGCTAAAAAGCCCATACAAATTATTATTGTTGGAAGTAAAATTATTTTCTTTATTTTCATTATTATTCACCATTTTTAGTATGAGAAAAAAATTTGGTAATATGTAAAAAAAGAACCCTATTTTTTAGATTCTTCTTTTGTTGTATCTTGATTTTGTTTTGATAAATAATCCTTATCTATAGAATGATCAATTTCTTTTGCAACAGTATCATTATATTCAGTATCTTCAATGATATCCCATGGTTCTTCTTCCTCTTCTACAGCAACTTTTACTTTGGTATCTCCCACGATTTCTATTCCTAATTCTTTTTCAATTTCTACTTTAATACTTTTTCCGTTTTCTTTTGCATTGGTACAATTTGGTTGTTTTAAACTTCGAACAACAATATCTTTTACTGTTGAATCAGTGCTTTCTCTTTGTCGGACCATTACTGATTCACTATAAGGTATTTTTTGGGTAATTACTGTTGTTTTTGTATCATTATCGTAAGAATACCAAATATTGACATCAAAACTACCATCTACTACAATTTTTCCTCCTACTTCCGAACCTTTAAACTTATGATTGATTACCCAACATCCTAATACGGTTGTTGGAATATTTTCGGTTTCTATTGTATAAGAATTTTTATAATATTTTTTCCCTTTACCAATAATCGCTTTTGTTACAATTTCTTTAAAAGCTGACAAAATTATCACCCCTCTAATGTAATTTATGTCAAAACTTTAAATAAAGAACATTTTATTAGTGTTCTAGGAAAATATTCAATTAAAAAGTCTTTTGTGATGATATTTGTTTTATTAGAAAAATACTGATTTAGATTCTAACTTAATGTTTAAATCAAAGAATGGGTAATCTTTTTAAAAGTTTAAATTTTTTACCTATTGAGAAAAAAGAACTTATTACAATTCTTGAGAATATGATTTTATGGTATTCTTAGAGTTAATTTATAATTGTTTACATTGTCAAATTAATCTTTAATTTAATATTATTCCTCGCTTTAACAAAAATATATTAGAATAAATATTGCACTGTGTAGAGGAGAGGTGACTTTACTAAACTAAATCTAAGATTAGTGAGATATTATGAAAAAAGAAATCATACAAAAGAAGGAAAAATTAGAAAAATTAATTTTAAATAATTATACTGAAATTAATATTATTATTTATTTTTTACTTGTGAATCATAAATTAGATGATATTATAGATAAATTAGATGAAAAAAAAGTAATTTTAGAACAGTCTAGTGTAGTGAAAAAGGGCTATTTAACTAGTGAGGAGCAATTATTAGATACATTAAAATATGTTATTGATTGTTTTGATAATGAATTTTGGTTTATTAAAACTAACCGAAATATTATTATTGATTGTTTAATTCATTCCTCTAAAGCTCAAGAACTTATTTATTCCAAAAAATATGTTGGCGATAATCAGCATCTTGATTATTTTTTTGGGCTATTTCAAGAGATTATGATTGATAATTTTAAAAAAATTTTACTTTATTCAACAATTGATTTACAAGAAATATTTGAGAAAAATAAAATAAAAGATTTGGATGATAAAAAAAATATATATCGACTACTTAAATTAATTTGTTTATGTAATTGTACTTCTTATAATTTAATTTATTTATTTGATAATCATCTTAATACTTCAGGAAAGAATTTTTGCCTTATGCAATTAGAAATTTTATTTGATAGAACATATAAGTTACAAGATGATGCGTTTAATTTTATTCATAAAGGACACTTTTTAGCATAAAAGAAGAACCTAATTATTGCTACTTGGTTCTTCTTTTAATTTCTCTAATAAAAGATTTAAATCCCCTTCTTGATATTCTGTTTTTTCTATTATTGTTCCTGTTTTATAGGATAATATTCCATATTGATTATCTTTTTTTACGATAATATTTTGAAAGTTATATCCTTGAAGAAGATTATTATTTAATATTCCTATTTGGTTATAAGTCACAGGAACGATGTTTTTTCCTGTGCTATCTATAATCCCTTGTTTTGCGTTTAATGTTACAACAAAATGATCTTGGTCAATAACTATATAATCTTCATAAGAATTACTAATCATTTTTCCTGTTCTATAATTAAATAATAATGTTTTATTACTGTTGTTATATTCTAATATTACATAGTTGCTGTCTATACTTTTTTTATAAAATGGGCATTCTTTTTCTCCACAATCATACTTAGAGTAAATTAAGTTTTTCTTTTCTTGTGCTTCCGATACACAGAGATTTCCTTCGCATTCATAAAAATATAATTCATTTTTGGTTAAATATTGATAATTAATTTTATAATCCATTACCATGAATAATATTTCTATTAATAATAAGAATAAAGATGTAACCCATAATATTCTTCCAAAGTTATGCTTTTTCATCTTATTCCCCACTTTCAAAACTTTCAATTTTCGTTAATTTAAAATCATAGTTATTTTTGTATTCATTCCAATCATTGGGGATAAATTCTATTTGAGCTTTTGCTAATGAATCGCCTTTTGATAGATAAGTAAATGCAGGTGCCGTTCCATCGTCACTTGTAATAGTTAGATTTTTAAATATATAAGTCTTTCCTTTTTGGTTTACATCTAATCTTATATTATAGTATCCTCCAGATGTAGTATTTAGAATTTTTTGATATTGATTTGTGTTACAACTTGTCGAATTCATGCATATCCAATCCTCTTTTGTTGCTCCTCTTGATGATGGATATATATATACTTCTACGGTATCGCTTGTATTATCTCCTTCAGTTGATGCCCAAATTCCAGTTGTTTCGCAAGAAAAATGGTAGGTTTTTCCTTCTTGTAAATATACTTGAATTCCTTCTAGTTCTCCATAACCGTCATTATTTATTGTACTTAATGCTGTAACGGTTATATTTTTATTTTCATCAATACTGTATTGCATTTTACCGCTACTTGATGTAATTAATCCATTAGTTTTATTCAATCCTTCTATTGGTATATTATTAGTATTAATTTCAAAAAGATATTTTCCTGTTGTTAGAGCTTTTCCTTCTGTAAGTGCTTTTTCAATACCAATATTACTATCGTTAGTTACATCTTTTGATTTAAAACTTTCTTCTAGTTTTACAGTTGATCTTTCCAACATTTGTTTTTTCGATTGTAATCCATTTAAAATAGAAAACATTAATAGAATAAATAAAATAAATAATGTATATAAAATTCCTGTGATAGCAAATCCTTTGTTGTCTAGTTTTCTCATGATACCACCTTCTATTCTACTAACATTATAAACGATATTTTCTAAAATAGCAACCAACTTACCCACTAAAATTTTATGTTAAAACAAAAGTACTAATTCAGTATTTTTGCCAAAAAAAAAGATGCTTTTCAATAAACATCTCCTTCTTTATTAAACTAACTTTAAGATAACCATTAAAGCGTTATCTCCACGTCTTTCTTCAGTTTTAATAATTTTTGTATATCCACCTTGTCTATCTTCATATCTTTTTGCAAGGTCATTAAACACTTTATTTACGCATTCTTCGTCATTATGTAAAAATGCTAATGCAAGTCTACGTGTTACTAAAGTATTTTTCTTTCCGTAAGTAACCATCTTATCGAAACATTTTCTCACTTCTTTTGCTCTAGTTTCAGTAGTTGTAATGCTTTCGTTTAAGATTAGTTGTTTTGTTAGGCTTGCTAACATGCTTCTTCTATGTTTGTTATCTCTACCTAATTTTCTATAAGCCATAATATCCTCCTTCTAATTAATCATCATCTCTAAAGTTAAGACCCATGCTTTTTACTTTATCGATAACTTCTTTTAATGATTTCTTTCCTAAGTTACGGATTTTCATCATTTCATTTTCACTCTTATCAACAAGATCATGCAACGTTAAAATACCAGCACGTTTTAAGCAGTTATATGCTCTAACACTTAAATCTAAGTCATCAATAGAAGTCTCTAATGCCTTTTGATTTGGATCTTCTGCCTTAGAACTCATTAATCCTGTTTCATCAGCAATTTCATTTAAATCTGCTAAAATATTAAAGTGCTCAATTAAAATTCTACTTGCTAGGGCAACAGATTCTTCTGGAGTAATGGAACCATTTGTCCATACTTCTAATATTAATTTGTCATAGTTATTATCTTGTCCAACACGAGCGTTTTCTACTTCATAATTGATTCTTTCGATAGGAGAAAATAGACTGTCAATAAATATTGTGTTTTGTTTTGCTCCTTCGCCATATAAAGTTTTGTTTTCTTCTGCTCTATTGTATCCTCTTCCATGACCAATTGTCATTTCCATATCGATACTAGCACCTTCTGCTAAGGTACAAATTAATTGATCTGGATTCAAGATTTCGATATCTGTATCAGCTTCAATATCTCTAGCATATACTTCTCCTTCAGTATTTTTATGAATTCTTAAAATATAGTCATAATTATCAGAATGATTTTTAATCACAACGCTTTTTAAATTTAAAACGATTGCCGTTACATCTTCAATTACACCATCTATTTTTTGAAATTCATGGGCAACACCTTCGATTTTTACGCTAGTGATTGCATCTCCTGGTAAACTTGATAGCATTACTCTTCTAAGGGCATTTCCTAGAGTTGTACCAAATCCTCTTTCTAAGGGTTCGATTTCAAATTTACCATAATTGTCGCTTTCAACATATTCTTTTACTTTATAATCAGGTTTTTCAAATTTTAACATTTAAAACACTCTCCTTTACTTATTTTATCTTATCCACGACGTTTTTTTGGTGGACGACAACCATTATGTGGAATTGGTGTTTCATCAGTAATTTTCGTTACTTTTAAACCTGTAGCTTGTAATGAACGAATTGCCATTTCACGACCAGCACCTAATCCTTTTACTACAACTTCAACTTCTTTCATTCCCATTTCTACTGCTTTAGCTCCTGCAATTTCTGCACTTTTACCAGCAGCATATGGAGTAGATTTTTTACTTCCTTTAATTCCTTGTGTACCACTTGATGCCCAACATAAAGCATTTCCTTCTTTATCTGTAACTGTTACTACAGTATTATTAAATGTTGATTGAATATGTACAACACCTGATGGAACATTCTTCTTTACTTTACGTTTTCTTGCATTATATTTTCCATTTGCCATAAAAGATTCCCTCCTTCATTATTTCTTCTTATTAGCAACTACTTTACCTTTACCTTTACGAGTTCTTGCATTTCTTGATGTTCTTTGTCCTCTTACTGGTAGGCCTTTGATGTGTCTTTTTCCACGATAGCATCCAATTTCTTTTAAGTTTTTAATACTTAAAGCAACTTCTCTTCTTAAGTCACCTTCTACTGGATATTTATCGATTTCTTTTCTAATTGCTGCTAATTCTTCATCTGTTAAGTCTTTTGCTTTTTTATTTAAATCAACATTAGCATCACTTAAAATTGTTTTTGCTAATTGTCTTCCAATCCCATAGATATAAGTTAATGATACTTCAATTCTTTTTTCATTAGGGATATCAACGCCTTTAATACGTGCCATTTAAAATTACCTCCTATTATCCTTGCTTTTGCTTATGTTTTGGATTTTCACAAATAACCATAAGCTTTCCATTTCTTTTAATAATTTTGCATTTATCACAAATAGGTTTTACTGACGCTCTTACTTTCATAATTCTTCCTCCTATTTTTTATTATAGATTATACGCCCATGTGTTAAGTCGTAAGGTGACAATTCTATAACAACGGTATCACCTGGTAAGATACGTATATTGTTTACGCGCATTTTACCAGAAACATGGGCTACTACCTCGTGTCCTCCATCAAGTACAACCTTGAATTTACCACCGGGTATTAAATCTACTACCTTTCCTTGAGTTTCGATAACATCACTTTTACTCAAAATAATCATCTCCTGTTAATTATTTATCACCTATATTTAAGTAATATTTATTTATTTTAAGTAAAGTACTGAAGAAGTATTTTACTTAAAACTTTTATCTTTGTTTAATTATTTTCTAATATCTTTTTTATTTTATTAAAAATATCTTCAGCAGAATCTAATTCTCCTACTATAATATCTTTCAAAATTCCCTTTTCTCTGTAGTAATCAATAATTGGTGTAGCTTCTTTTACGTAAGTAACAAACCTTGCATTAAAAGTCTCTTCACTGTCATCACTACGAGTTGCTAGAGTATGTCCACATTTATCACAAAAACCATCAATTTTTGGTGATAAAGCAGGAACGCTTTTATTATAACTTGCTCCACAACTAGAACAAATTAATCGATCTAATGAACGCTTTAAGGCTAAATTTTGGTCAATATCCATATGAATAACTATCCCTTCGTCTAATCCTTGCTCTTTCATTAAATTTTCATAAACTTTTGCTTGTTCTAAAGTTCTAGGAAAGCCATCTAGGATATAACCATTATTACAATCTACTTGTTGGATGCGATTTCTTAATAAGTTGACGATGACATCATCTGAAATTAATCCACCTTGATCCATAATGCTTTTTAAGTATTCTCCCATACTACTTCCACTGGAAACTTCATCACGAAGTAAATCTCCAGTTGAGATATGAGGAATATTATATAAAGCACTAATCATTTTTGATTGTGTTCCCTTCCCTGCTGCAGGAGGGGCAATTAATATAATATTCTTCATAGACTTTTCCTTCTTTTATTGTAACTTCTATTGACAAGACTACTTTCTAATTGACGCATTGTCTCTAGGGCAACACCTACAATAATTAATATACTAGTTCCACCTACACTTACACTAGTTGGTAAGTTTGTGCTCATGAAGCTTGATACAACAATAGGAAGTCCTGCAATAACACAGATGAATATTGCTCCTATTAGTGTGATTCTACTAAGTACTGTTTTAATATAACTAATTGTTTCTTTTCCTGGACGAACACCTGGGATATATCCACCTTGTCTAGATAAATTTTTAGATAATTCTTCTGGATTAACTTGGATAAATGTATATAAGAAACTAAATGCAAAAATTAAAACTAAGTAAACAATAAAACCAGTTGGTGTTGTATAAGTTACATATTTTTTTACAAATGTTACAAATCCATTTTCACTTTTCATTAAATTAGCAATAAATGTTGGTACCGTAAAGATTACTGATGCAAAGATTACTGGCATAACATTTGCTGAATTTAATTTAAATGGAATATAGTTTTGTTTTGCTCCATAAGAGGAGTTGGTTTGATTAGAATACTGAATAGGAATTCTTCTTTCTGAATTTTCGATAAATACAACGGCTACGATTATTGCAATATAAACTGCAATAAATAAGATAAATTCTAATATTCCAAGAAATAAACTTGAATTATCTAAAATTAATGCTTTAAATGTATCGACGAAAGTTTTTGGAATGGTAGATAAAATACCTGCCATAATAAGAAGCGATATCCCGTTTCCTAATCCTTTTTGTGTGATTTGATCTCCTAACCATAATAGAAAAGCTGTACCTGCAGTTAATATTACTGTTATTCTTAAATAATCGATTGCCGTTGCATCTTTTACTAGAGCAAAAGACATGGCAAATCCTTCAATAAAAGCAATAATAATTCCAAGATAACGATTAATTTGATTAATCTTTTGACGTCCTGCTGCACCACTTTCTTTTAATTCTGTAAAATATGGTAGGATATCCATTTGTAATAAACTAGTAATAATTGTTGCTGAGATATAAGGCATAACCCCTAAAGCAAAGATAGAAAATTGCTTTAGTGAGCCTCCAGTGATTGCATTTGCTAAATCACCAAAATCTACATTCTTTAGAGAAGTTACTCCAGGAACTGGAATCGTTGTTCCAACGATAAAAATAAATAAACAAAGTAATGTAAATCCTAATCTCTTTCTAATATCTTTATTCTTAGGACTAAATATTAGCTTAAGATTTTTAAACATATTAGATCACCTCGATTGTTCCGCCAACGCTTTCAATCTTTGTTTTTGCTGTTTTTGAGAAACTTGTTGCTTTAACTGTTAATTTTTTAGTTAATTCACCGTTTCCTAAAACTTTAACGCCATCTAATTGTTTTTTTAATAAACCAGTTTCAATTAATAATTCTGGTGTAACTACTGTACCATCTTCGAAACGATTTAAATCGCTTACATTAACTGTTGCATATACAGTAGCAAATCTAGTATTGTTGAATCCTCTTTTTCCTAATCTTCTGAATAGTGGTAATTGTCCACCTTCAAATCCTACTCTTACTCCACCACCTGATCTAGCGTTTTGTCCTTTTTCACCTTTACCAGCAGTTTTTGAATATTTTCCACCACGACCAATTCTCTTACGAGATTGTTTTGAGCCGTATGCTGGACTTAAGTTTTCTAATTTCATTATCCTCTGATCTCCTCTATTGTTTTTCCTCTTAACTCAGCAACGTGAGATGGGCTTTTTTGTTCAGCAAGTGCTCTTAGAGTTGCACGAGCCATATTAATTTTAGTACTTGATCCAAGACTTTTAGAAAGGACATCTTTAACACCAGCTAATTCTAATACATCACGAACAGGTCCGCCAGCTTTTACTCCAGTACCTTCTGTTGCAGGTTTTAACATTACACGAACTGCTCCTTCTTTAGTAATGATTTCGTGAGAAATAGTACGATTATCGATTAATTCAACATTGATTAGATTTCTTGATGCTGCTTGAGTTGCTTTTTTTACAGCATCTGGCATTTCTTTGGCTTTACCAACACCAATACCAACTTTTCCTTTTCTGTTTCCTACTACAACAGTGGCAGAGAAACGGAATTGACGACCACCTTTAACAACTTTAGTAACACGTTTAATATCGATTACTTTATCTTCTAAATCTGTTTTTGGTTTAGAAAAATTATTGTTACGACGAGGACGTCTATTATTATTGTTGTTACGTCTAAATTCTTTTTTACCAGTTTCAGATGAAGAAGTATTTTCTTCTGTTGTAACAACTTCTTTCTTAACGTTTTCTTCGTTCATTAGTTATCCTCCTTATTAGAATTCTAAGCCGTTTTCACGTGCTGCTTCTGCTAAAGCTTTTACACGTCCATGATATAAGTATCCACCTCTATCAAAAACAACTTCTTTAATATTTGCTTTATTTGCTCTTTTAGCAATTTCAGCTCCAATGATTTTAGCAGCTTCTACATTTCCACCATTTTTAAGGTTTAATTCTTTTTCAAGACTAGAAGCACTAACTAATGTTACGCCTTTTTCATCATCGATGATTTGAGCAGTAATGTTTGCGTTTGAACGAAAGACATTTAATCTTGGACGATTACTAGTACCAGCAAGATTTTCACGAATTCTTGAATGTCTTTCTCTACGTATATCATTTCTTGAAACTTTACTTATCATACGAATTAGTCTCCTTTACTTTATTTATTTAGATGCTTTCTTTCCTTCTTTACGACGGATATGTTCACCAACATAGTGAATTCCTTTACCTTTATATGGTTCAGGTTTTCTTAATTCACGAATTTCTGCCGCAAATTTTCCAAGAGCGCATTTATCAATTCCGGATAATTCGATTTCAGTATTGCTAATTTGTTTTACTTCAATACCTTCTGGAATATCTACATTATCTAAATGAGATTTACCATCTTGAACAGTTAATACTTTTCCTTTTACTGTAAAACGATAACCAACACCAACAATCTCTAATCCTTTTGTATAACCTTCTGTTACACCAATTAACATATTTCTAATATTTGCATTAGTAGTACCATGCATTTCATTAGTATGTTTTAAATTATTTAATACTTCAACAGCAATTTCATTATCTTTAATGTTTACTTTAATGTTTTTATCAATTACTAAAGATAATTCTCCTTTAGGTCCTTTTACTGTTAAATTTTGTCCATTTAATTCTACATTAACTTTTTCTGGTATTGTTAAAATTCTTTTTCCAATACGACTCATAGTAACCTCCTTTTGGGCTTACCAAATGTAAGCAATTACCTCTCCACCAACATTATTTTTTCTTGCAAGCTTATCTGTCATTACACCTTTAGATGTTGAAATAATAGCTATTCCAAGTCCGTTTAATACTTTAGGAATATTATTTGCCTCAGCATATACACGAAGACCTGGTTTTGAAATTCTCTTTAAGCCAGTGATTACTCTTTCTTTATTTTTACCATATTTTAAAGTCAATGTTAAGATATTTTGAACATCATTTTTTTCAATACTAAAATCAGTAATGAAACCTTCATCTTTTAAAATAGATGCAATTGTCTCTTTCATTTTAGAAGATGGCATTGACACTTCTTTTGCATGATTTTGGTTTGCATTACGAATACGTGTTAGCATATCTGCGATTGGATCTGTCATTAAAATCCCTCCTTCTTTTATTCAAATTGGATTACCAACTAGATTTTTTTACACCTGGTATTTGTCCTTTATACGCTAATTCTCTAAAACAAATACGGCAAATACCAAACTTACTCATTACAGCGTGTGGTCTTCCACAACGAGAACAACGAGTATATTCTCTTACTTTATATTTTTGTGGTCTAGATTGTTTTACAACCATTGATTTTCTTGCCATGTTTTTCCTCCTTATTTCCTAAAAGGAACTCCAAGTTCTTTTAATAAATCATAAGCTTCTTCATTTGTTTTTGCGGTAGTAACAATAACAATATCCATACCTCTTACTTTTGTTACTTCATCAAAGTTAATTTCAGGGAAAATTAATTGTTCTTTAATTCCAATTGTATAATTTCCTCTTCCATCAAAACTTCTTGGAGATAATCCTCTGAAGTCTCTTACCATAGGTAAGCTGATTGAAATTAACTTATCAAGGAATGTATACATTTTATCTCCTCTTAAAGTAACTTTGCAGCCAATTTTGTTTCCTTCTCTTAATTTAAATGAAGAAATTGATTTTTTAGCAGTTGTTTCAATAGGTTTTTGACCAGTAATTTTCTCTAAATCTTCAAGAGCTGCTTCTAATAATTTAGAATTCGATAGAGCATCTCCTACACCCATATTTACAACAATTTTATCAATTTTAGGTACTAGCATTACTGTGCTATAACCACGCTTAGACATTAAACTTGGAACAACTTCATTTCTATATTTTTCTTCTAGGCGGTTCATTTGAAATCCACCCTCCTTCCAAAACGTTTATCGCGATTTTATTTTTCTTTTTTATTTTTTGATTTTTCTTTTACTTCTTCTAATTTTACATTTGAACGATGAATAGGAGCTTCTGTTTCTCTAATTTCTCCTGTACCGTTGTTGTATTTAGGTTTGATATGTTTTTTTACAATATTTACACCTTCAACGATTACTTTATCATCAACTACTTTTAAAACTTTACCAGTTTTTCCCTTGTTTGCACCTGCAATAACAGTAACTTTATCACCAGTTTTTAATTTCATGAATATCCCTCCTAACATTTATAAATGTATTGTTTCTTTCGTTAAAATACTTAAAAGTTTTGAATCTTTAAATTATAGTGTCAAACCCAAGAAGTATTTTATAGTACATCTTTCGCTAAACTTACGATTTTCATGAAACCTTTTTCTCTAAGTTCACGAGCTACTGGGCCTAAAACACGAGTTCCCACTGGGCTTTTGTCATCTTTAATAATTACGCAAGCATTATCATCAAATTTGATGTAACTTCCATCTTCTCTTCTTACACCAAATTTTGATCTAACAATAACTGCCTTTACAACTTTTCCTTTTCCAATATTTCCATTAGGAGTTGCTTTTTTTACAGTTCCTACAACAATATCTCCAATATTCCCAGTTTTTACTTTACTTCCTCCAAGAACTCTAATTACTAATAATTCACGAGCTCCACAGTTATCAGCCACTTTTAAACGGCTTTCTTGTTGTATCATTTAAATTCCTCCTTCCAACAAAAGAGATTATAATATAACAGCTTTTTCAATAATTTCTGCTAACTCATATCTTTTGGTTTTTGATAATGGTCTAGTCATAACAAGTCTTACCTTGTCACCAACGTGTGCTTGATTTTCCTCGTCATGAGCAGCAAACTTTTTAGAACGTTTTACTCTTTTTCCGTAGATTGGATCTTTTCTAAAGTAATCTACTCTGACTGTGATTGTCTTATCTGCCTTATCACTTACAACTGTACCAATTAATTCTTGTCTTTTGCTTTCGTTCATAAGGACTATACCTCCTCTTAATTTTCTATTTTACGACTATTTAGAATTGTTTTAAGTCTAGCAACATCTTTTCTAAGTTCAGGAATGCGTGCTGGGTTCTCCAAAGTACCTGTTGCTTGTTTCATTCTTAATTTTAACAATTCTTCTTTTGCATCTTTAATTTTCTTATTAATCTCTTCAGTGGTTAAATTTTGAAATTCTTTCATTTTGTCTTTATGCTTCATTCTTATCACCACTTTCTTCTTTCTTTACAAATTTACATTTGATTGGAAGTTTATGAGAGGCAAGTCTTAAAGCTTCTCTTGCAACATCTTCTGTAACTTCGTCAATTTCAAACATAATTTTTCCTTCTTTAACAACAGCAACCCAAACTTCTGGTTCACCTTTACCTTTACCTTGACGAGTTTCAAGAGGTTTTTTTGTTAAAGATAGATTTGGGAATATATTTACCCATACTTTTCCGCCACGTTTCATATATCTTGTCATTGCAACACGAGCTGCTTCGATTTGATTTGCTGTAATCCAAGCTCCTTCTTTGGCCATTAATCCATATTTACCAAAGTGAAGTTCTGTATTACCACGTGATTTTCCTTCATATTTTAAACGGAAAGTTTTTCTATGTTTAGTTCTTTTTGGCATTAACATGAGAATTACCTCCCTTATTATCTTTATCTAAGATTTCACCTTTATAAATCCAAACCTTTACGCCAATCTTACCATAAGTAGTATCAGCTTCAGCAGTAGCATAATCGATATTTGCTCTTAGGGTATGCAAAGGAATTGTTCCTTCTGAATATCCTTCTCCACGAGCGATATCTGCTCCACCTAATCTTCCAGATACAAGAGTTTTAATTCCTTTTGCACCTGCTTTCATTGTATTTCTAATTGCTTTCTTTTGAGCAACTCTGAACGATACACGATTTTCAATGTTGTGAGCAATTGTTTCTGCTACTAATTTTGCAATCATATCAGGATTTTTTACTTCAACAACAGAAATTTGCATATCTTCATTTACTAACTTAGAAAGTTCTTTCTTAACTTTTTCTATTTCTGTACCATTTTGACCAATTACTAGACCAGGTTTTGATACATACATAATTACTTCTGCTCTTTTAGCATTTCTTTCGATTACGATTTGAGAAATTCCAGCAGTTTTAAATTTCTTTTCTAAATATCTTCTAATTTTTACATCATTATTTAAATATTTAGAGAAATCTTTATTGTTAGCATACCATTTTGCATCCCAGTCTTTATTAATTCCAATTCTAAGTCCAATTGGGCTAACTTTTTGTCCCATCTATGGTCCTCCTTTACTTTATTTTTCTGCTACAATCACTGTAATGTGACTTGTTTTATGATCATTTCTTCCAACGTGTCCGCGTGAATCCATTTTTGCTCTTTTTAGAACCATACCTTCATCAACGAAACAAGTTTTAACATATAAATTTTCTTCGTTCATATTATAATTATTCACTGCATTTGCAACACTAGAGTTTAATACTTTTTCAATTACTCTAGCTGCGCGTTGTGGTTGATTAGCTAAAATGCTTCTAGCATCCATAACGCTTTTTCCTCTGATTAAATCAATGATTAATCTTGTTTTACGAGGGGCAATTCTTACAGTTTTTAAAACTGCTTTTGCTTCAGTATTTGCCATTCTTAGTTCCTCCTTACAACAGTTTTCTATTTCTTCTTATCTGCGCCGTGTCCACCAAATTTACGAGTCATAGAGAATTCTCCTAATTTATGTCCTACCATATCTTCAGTAACATAAACTGGAATGAATTCCTTACCATTATGTACTGCAAAAGTGTGTCCAATAAAATCAGGATAAATTGTTGAACGACGAGACCAAGTTTTAATTACTTCTTTTTTTCCA
>JAQXQC010000089.1 GCA_029100965.1 Bacilli bacterium
GGTGGTGGAACATTCGATGTATCTATTCTAGAACTAGGAGATGGTGTTTTTGAAGTATTATCAACATCAGGAAATAACCACTTAGGTGGAGATGATTTTGATAATCGTCTAGTAGATTATATCGTATCTGAAATTAAGAAAGAAGAAGGCGTTGATTTATCTGACGATAAAATGGCTATGCAAAGAATTAAAGAAGCAGCCGAAAAAGCTAAAAAAGATTTATCAGGAATGACTTCAACACAAGTATCATTACCATTTATCGCTCAAGTAGATGGTACGCCAGTAAACTTTGAAATGGATGTTACAAGAGCAAAATTTGAGTCCTTAATTAGTGATTTAGTTGATTCTACTCTAGAACCAGTAAGAAAAGCACTAAAAGATGCAAAATTATCAAAGACTGATATTGATAAAGTTATCCTAGTAGGTGGATCAACTCGTATTCCAATGGTTCAAGATTTAGTTAAGAAAGAAACAGGAAAAGATCCTTCTAAAGGGGTTAACCCAGATGAAGTAGTATCTATGGGAGCTGCTATTCAAGGTGGAGTTTTAACAGGAGATGTCAATGATATTGTCTTACTAGATGTAACACCATTATCATTAGGTATTGAAACATTAGGTGGTGTAATGACTGTTCTAATCCCAAGAAATACAACAATTCCAACAAGCAAGAGCCAAGTATTCTCAACTGCTGCTGATAATCAACCTGCTGTAGATATTCATGTATTACAAGGGGAAAGACCAATGGCTAGTGACAACAAAACATTAGGAAACTTCCAACTTACCAACATCCCACCAGCACCTCGTGGTGTACCTCAAATTGAAGTAACATTCGATATCGATGCAAACGGAATTGTTAATGTTAAAGCAAAAGACTTAGGAACACAAAAAGAACAATCAATAACAATTACAGCAACAAACACATTATCAGATGAAGAAATTGACAGAATGATGAAGGAAGCAGAAGCAAATAAAGAAAAAGATGCTAAAGTAAAAGAATTAGCCGATGCTAAAAATGATGCAGAACAAGTAGTCTTCATGACCGAAAAAGCTATTAAAGATTTAGGAGATAAAGTAAGTGATTCTGATAAAAAAGAAGCAGAAGAATTAATGGATAAAGTAAAGAAAGCTATCGAAAAAGAAGATCTTGAAGAAATCAAATCTTCAAAAGATAAATTACTAGAAAAAGCAAATCAATTTGCATCAAAAGTATATGAAGAAGCAGCAAAAGCAAATCAAGGTGCAGAAAAAGAAGAAAATACTTCTACAGAATCAACTTCTAAAAAAGAAGATGATGGAGTAGTAGATGCAGACTTCGAAGAAAAATAAAAAGAAAAGTTCTAGGTAACTAGAACTTCTTCTTTATCAAAAAATAACAAAAGAAAGTAGGAATAAAGATGGATAAAAAAGATTATTATGAAGTCTTAGGTGTTTCTAAGGATGCAACTGATGCTGAGATTAAGTCTGCTTTTCGTAAATTAGCTAAAAAATATCACCCTGATGTATCAAAAGAACCAAATGCTGCCGAGAAGTTTAAAGAGTGTCAAGAAGCTTATGCTGTGCTATCTGATCCAAGTAAAAGAAAACAATATGACCAGTTTGGTCATGCTGCTTTCCAACAAGGAGCAGGAGGAGCAGGAGGATTTAGCAACTTTGACTTTGGAGACATGTCAGATATTTTTGAAGACTTGTTTGGCGGCATGGGTGGATTTGGAGGATTCTCTGGATTCACACAATCAGGATCAAGAAGAAGTTCTAATGGTCCACGAAAAGGCAATGATGTTTTGTATAGGATGACCATTGATTTTGAAGAAGCTGTTTATGGATGTAAGAAAGATTTAAAATTGGATATTGTAGATACTTGTCCAGAATGCGATGGAAAAGGTGGATTTAATCCTAGTACTTGCTCAACATGTAGAGGTTCAGGAACAGTAACTTCTGAGCAAAGAACCATGTTTGGAAGTTTCTTAACCAAAACAACTTGTCCAGATTGTAAAGGCTCAGGAACAAGTTTTGAGAAAAAATGCTCAACATGTAGAGGAACAGGTACAGTAAAAAAGAACAAAACCATAACGATTACTATCCCAGAAGGAATTGATACCGATAATCGACTTCGAGTAGCAGGAAAAGGAGAAGCTGGAGCAAACGGAGGAAAACCAGGAGATCTATATGTCGAGTTTACAGTAAGAGACCATGAGTTTTACCAAAGAGATGAAGATAATATTTATATTGAACTTCCTCTTACCATTACAGAAGCCATTTTAGGATGCAAAAAAGAAGTACCAACTCTTTATGGAAATGTTAACTTATCTATCCCTTCAGGCACCCAATCCGGAGCAAAATTACGCTTAAAAGGAAAAGGTGTTACTAATGTTAGTACCAAAAGAAAAGGGGATATGTACGTAATTACTAAAGTTATCATTCCAGAAAAATTAACAAGAGATCAAAAGAAATTAATTGAATCATTAAATAATACTTCATTAGATAATTCCCAAGAGTTTAAGAAATATTATAAATTTTTAAATAAATAAAGTGTCAAATCGCTTTATTTATTTTTATTATCTCTTCTTAGTTTTATTAATTTATGATATACTGAGTAAGAATAATATGAAAATGAAGAGGAGAGTAATATGGATATTGTTTTAATTTTATTAGTTATTGCTATTATTATAGTAGGATTATTTTTTAAAGATTTTAAAAGTGTAGTTTATTTTTTAGGAATTATAGATATTATTTTTAGATTATTCCATAAATTAATTGAATTAGTAAAAATACAAGGAATTACAGATTTTGTAAATAATTATATTCCAGCATCTTTAGAAGCAATTATTAATTATTATTCTACAGGAATATTAAATACAGTATTAATTTGGGTATTATTTTTCCTTTATGTATATTTTTTAGTCTATCTAATAAAATATTTCATCCAAAAGAAAAAATAATATCCTTTTCTTTAACCAAAGAAAAAAGAAAATGAAGTATTTTACAAAAATAAAGTCCAAAACCATAAAGAAAGCAATAATAAATATTGGACAAGTAAAATTAATACATTATAAAAACAAGGAATAAATAAAGTTAAAATTAATTGATAAATCGTAACAATAGGTAAAATAATAACACAAATAATCGCAACATAAAATTTAAAACCAATACAATTTCTAAAAAAACGGTTTAAATTATTTCGCATCATCAATCACCTAAAATAGTTTATGAAAAAAAACTTTACATCGTAACAAAAACTTTAAAAATATTTTTAATAATTGTTCTGCATTTCTTTTATTTTTAATCATTTTATTATATAATGAAATAAGTAAAGGTGATTAAAAATGAAAAAAAGAAAAAATTTAAAAAACAGACGATTATTTTTAGTAATTTTAATTATTGTAATTGTATCAGCAGTATTATTTTATACTATTAAAAAAGATAGAAATTTAAATACTTTTGAAGCATTTACCAAAGATATTGTAGTAGAAGTACAAAAAATATTTTATAAACCAATTAATGGATTTTCGAATATGATAGAGGAATTTACTTCCCTAAAAGAAGTAAAAAAAGAAAATCAAATCTTAAAATCAAATGTTGAAAAAATGGAAGCAACCGAGGCAGAAAATATTGAATTAAAACAAGAAATCGAAAGATTAAAAGGAGAACTAAATATTGATCATGTCTTAACTGATTATGATTACTTAAATGCAACAGTAATCAGTAGAAATTCTTTTTATTGGTATAATATGCTAACAATTGATAAAGGAAGCCATAACGGAATTAAAGAAGGAATGGTAGTGATTAATTCAACAGGATTAATTGGTAAAATTACCAATGTTTCTACTTTTTCTTCAGACGTAAAGTTAATTACTACTAATGATACGAATAATAAAATTTCTGTAACAGTAACTAATGGAGATACCAAATTAACAGGAATAATTAATGGTTATGACTATAAAAAAGGATTACTAACCGTAGAAGGAATTAGTAATACAGCAACAGTAAATAATGGAGATTATGTATACACCTCAGGATTAGGAGGAGTCTTCCCAAGTGGAATATTAATTGGAAAAGTAGAAGGGATTACTACCGATGTTTATGATTTATCAAAGATTATCAATGTAAAACCATCTGCAGAATTTGATGATATTAACTTTGTAACAGTCCTAAAAAGGAATGATGCTTCATGATGATAACAAGTATCATAACATTACTTTTTTCCTTTCTTTTTCAAACAATATCTTCAAATTATGCAGGATATATTTATCATGATTTATCATTATTTACAACAATATATATCTTAATTGCATTATTAGTAATAAAACCTTATTTTGAAAATGAAAAAAAATATTTAGCCGTATTAATCATAACAGGATTCTTAATGGGAATTACTTATACCAATGCTGTCTTTTTAAATATTTGCCTTTTTATCGTTGTTTATTATTTTAGCAAACTATTTCATTTCTATTTTCCCTATAATTACCTTACAATCAATATTAGTACATTAATAGGAATATTTATCTACCATATCGCAAGCTTCTTCTTTTTATTTGCCGTAGGCTATGATCAATATAATTTTGGCAATTTATTAGAAATCTTACTTCACAGCATTCCAATGACTTTAATATATACAACAGTACTTTATTTTATTTTAGATAAATTATTTCATCAATTGAATTTAAGAGAAATCAAATAATTAAGAATTTACAACAAAATTGAGATTTGCTATAATAAAAAAGAAAGTTCAGGTGCAATATGAATTTTAATAAAAAAAATACATTAATCATCCTAATCGCAGGAAAAGCAAGAAGTGGTAAAGGAGAAGTTGCTTCCTATCTAAAAGACTATTTTTTTAAAAAAGAGAAGAAAGTCATCTTATCTCCTTATACAAAATACTTAAAAAGATATATTGTTGAAGTAACAGGAAAAGAGTTTAATGATGAAGATAAGCCAAGAGATTTACTTCAAAAACTAAGTTCAGATTTAATCAAAAAGAAACTCTCTAATCCTAACTTTTTTATCAATAGACAATTAGAAGATTTATCTTTTTATTCTTACTTTATGGATGTGGTGATTATCCCAGATGTACGCTTTGAAGAAGAAATCAACAAAGTAAAAGAAAATTTTACAAATGTAGTAACAATTGGAGTAAAAAGAAAAAACTATTTAAGTATTTTAACCAAAGAACAACAAGAAGATATTACCGAAATAGCATTAGATAATTATTGTAACTATGACTATAAAATTGAAAATATTTCTTTAGAAAAACTACAATTAGATGTCTTAAAAATAATTAAAAATTTAGAGAAAGAAGGAAGAATATGAATAAAATCGTAGCCATTGTAGGAATGTGTGGAAGTGGAAAAAGTATCGCTTCTGATATTTTAGAAAAAAAAGGATTCCAAAAAGTTTATTTTGGAGGCGTAACATTAGAAAAATTAAAAGAAAAAGGATTAGAAGTAACCCCTGAAAATGAAAAAATGATGCGTGAAAAATTAAGAGAAGATTTAGGAATGGGAGCATTTGCTAAAATCTTACTTCCCAAAATTAAAGAATTATCTATAGAAAACAATGTCGTTTTAGATGGACTATATTCTTGGGAAGAATATAAAATTTTAAATGAAGAATTAGGCAAAGACATGAAAACGATTGCTATCATTACTGATAAAAAAATTCGTTATAAACGCCTTACAGAAAGAGAAATTAGACCACTCACAAAAAAAGAAGCTAAAGAAAGAGATTTAGCTGAAATTGAAAATATCGCCAAAGCACCTCCAATTGCTTATGCAGATTACTTTATATTAAATAATGGAACATTAGAAGAATATGAAAAAAGATTAGAAGAAATCATTAAACAAATTTAAGGAAGTGAAAAAATGAAACAAATGACAGGAGAACAAATTATTAGAACATACATTGATTTTTTTGTAAGTAAAGGACATCTAGAAGTAGAAAGTGCTTCTTTAATTCCTAAAGACGATCCAAGTGTCTTATGGATAAACGCTGGAGTAACACCTTTAAAAAAGTATTTTGATGGAAGTATTGTACCAAAAAATAGAAGATTAACAAGTTGTCAAAAATGTATTCGTACAAATGATATTGAGAATGTAGGGGTAACTGCAAGACATCATACTTTCTTTCAAATGTTAGGAAATTTTTCCGTTGGAGATTATTTTAAAAAAGAAGCATTAACATGGGCTTTTGAATTATTAACTGGTAAAGAATATTTTGCCTTTGATAAAAATAAACTTTATATGACAGTATATCCTCAAGATAAAGAAGCTTATGATTTATGGATTAGTCTTGGAGTAGATCCAACTCATATTATTCCTTTAGAAGAAAATTTTTGGGAAATAGGAGAAGGACCAAGTGGACCTGATAGTGAAATCTTTTATGATAGAGGAGAAAAGTTTGATCCTGAGAAAAAAGGAATTCAATTATTAAAAGAAGATTTAGAAAATGATCGCTATATCGAAATATGGAATAATGTCTTTAGTCAATATAATGCTAAAGAGGGAGTTCCTCGTGATCAATATGAAGAATTACCAAGTAAAAATATTGATACAGGTATGGGTGTTGAAAGAATGGCTTGCATCATGCAAGGTGCAGTAACCAATTATGAAACCGATCTTTTCTTACCAATAATGGATAAAATAGCAGAAATCAGTGAAATTCCTTACCAAGGACAAAAGGAATTTAAAGTAATCGCAGATCATATCCGTACATTAACATTTGCCCTATCCGATGGAGCAACCTTTGAAAATTATGGAAGGGGATATGTTTTAAGAAGATTATTAAGACGTTCAGTAATGATGAGTCGAAAACTTAACATTAATAAAACCTTTATGGCAGAATTAGTCGATATCGTAATGGAAAAATACGGAAATATTTATCCAGACTTACTACCAAATAAAGAAATCATTAAAGAACAAATTACTAAAGAAGAAGATTTATTCCATAAAACATTAATTTCTGGAGAAAAAAGACTAGAGGAGTTATGTAAAAATAATACTTCAAAAGAAATTTCTGGAGAAGATGCTTTTAAATTATATGATACTTATGGGTTCCCAGTAGAATTAACGATAGAATACGCAAATGAATTAGGGCTTAGTGTAGATAAAGATGAATTCTATAAATATATGGAAATGCAAAAAGTAATGGCAAGACAAAATCGTAAAGTAGTAAGTAGCATGAATCTTCAAAATGAACAATTAATGAACTATAAGAAAGAAAGTAAATTTGTCGGCTATGAAAAGTTAGGAAATAAAACGATAGTAATGGATATCATGAAAGATAATCAATTTGTAGATTCTATTACTGATGAAGGATATGTTTTTCTAGAAGAAAATCCATTTTATGCAGAGTCTGGTGGACAAATTTACGATATTGGTTATTTAAAAAATGATGACTGTAAAGTAGAAGTAGATGAAGTCGTAAAAGCACCAAATAAACAGCATTTATTACATGTTAAAATTTTAGAAGGAACACTAAAAAAAGGAAGTACAGTTTTAACGCATGTTATGCAAGAGCGTCGTGAAGCAATCATGAAAAATCATAGCGCTACACATTTGTTACAAAAAACACTTCAAGAATTTTTAGGAAACAACGTTCATCAAGCCGGAAGTAGAGTAGATGAAAATACCTTTAGATTTGATTTTACTTACCATGGAAGATTAAGCGATGATTTAATTATTAGAATTGAAAAAAGAGTAAACGAAAGAGTTGCTCAAAATGTTGACACTATTATTGAATATTTACCAATCGAAGAAGCCAAGAAAAAAGGCGCTATGGCATTATTTGATGATAAATATGGAGATATCGTTCGTGTAGTAACGATTGGAGATTCAATAGAATTATGTGCAGGAACACATGTACCAAATACGAGTATGATTGGAAAAATTGCCATTATTTCTATAGAAAACAAAGGAGCAGATACCTTTAGAATTGAAGGTACAACAAGTAAAAATATGAACGATTTACTTCATCATGTAGTAGATCCTTATCAAGCTGAGATAAAAAAATTACTTTCTAAAGCTAAGAATATTTTAGTAGAAGCTAAAGGACAAAATATTACTCTAGATTTTGAATTTGATTTTCAAGATAAAGAATTATCAAGTTATGAAGGAGTAGTAGAATATAAAAATAAATTACTAGAATTAAAAGATAAAATAAAAGAATTAGAAAAGAAATATAAAACACTAAAAATACAAAGTACGGTAAGTGATATTACTGCCTTTACTACAAATATGGAAGTCATTAATGGAATAAAAACAAGTATTGTCATATTAGAAGATTATGATATTGATAGTATGAGAGGCTTAGCCGATGCTATTATTAATAAGTATGAAAACTGCTTTGTCTTACTAGCTAATGTCAAAAATAATCATGTCAATATCATTTCTAAATCCAATAGCGATAAAGTAAATTGCGGTGTTCTTGTTAAAGAACTTTCTGTAAAATGTAAAGGAAATGGTGGAGGAAGCCCTAAATTTGCTCAAGGTGGTGGCAGTGAAGCTGAACATTTAGCAGAATATTTGAATGAATTAAAAAATCAAATCAAAAATAATTAGTGTCAACTAGAAATAAAATACTTAACAAGAAATTAATTTTATAGTATACTATATTCAAGTAGGTGGAACATGAGAAAAATTTGTTGTCTTATTTTAATACTATTTCTCTTTACAGGATGTGAAAATCAAGAAGAACAAGAAAAAAATGATTATATTGCTTATAAAAATAACTTATTAAGCACAAAAGAATATTCAAAAGATCTTCCGTTAGATATCATTATTGATATTGAAAGAGAAGATGAACAGACTATTGATTATAAAGTTACCTTAATAAACCCTAAAGAAAATATGCATAAAATAAGAGCAATGGTAGTAAATAACTATAGTAATGAAGCAGTATTTCCAACAATAGGATTATTTGATGATAAAGAAGAATTACTGCCAGGAAATAAAGATTTCAATGAAGTAGAATTAGAAGGGACAATCGAGTCTACTAAGAATATTAGTTCTTTAAAATTAAATTTAAAAGTATGGATAGAGTATCAGAGTGATACTGGAGAAAAAAAAGAAGTTTATTATCAAATGTAAGTTGGTTGTGAAAGCAATCAACTTTTTTCGACAAAAAAAGAAACCTTTTCTTGAGATAATACTTTTGGTGATAGGAGATGAAGGTAAAAATTTTTGATGAATCTCATGAAAAAGATTTAGAAGAAGATATCAATAATTTTTTAAAAGAACAAGAAAGAGAAATTATTAATATTCAGTTTAATGTATCTAATGCAATTTATGGAGAAGAACAAATTTATTGTTTTTCAGCCCTTATTTTATATCAAGATAAAAAAATATAGAGCCCTTTAAAACTCTATATTTTTGTTATTTTAAAAGAAATTTTCCGTCGTAAGCATCAATCGTAATAGTGCTATTATATTTAATCTTATCTTGCAAAATTGCATTAGCAATTAAAGATTCAATATTTCTTTGGACAAATCTTTTAATTGGTCTAGCACCAAAATTTTCATCATAAGCACTATCAATAATCAAATTTTTAGCTTCCTCAGTAAGAGAAATTTTTATTCTCTTATCATGAAGTCTTACCTCAATTTCATGAATAATTTTATCTAGAATATGTGTAACAACTTCTTTAGATAAAGAATGGAAAATAATAATTTCATCAATACGATTAATAAATTCTGGCTTAAATGTCTTATGAAGATCATTCATTACCAACTCATTAGCATTTTCCTTTTTCTCTAAGATATATTCACTTCCTAAATTAGAAGTCATAATAATAATAGTATTCTTAAAATCAACTGTTCTTCCTTGACCATCTGTAATTCGACCATCATCTAGGATTTGAAGTAAAATATTAAAGACATCTTT
>JAQXQC010000090.1 GCA_029100965.1 Bacilli bacterium
ATAAAAGCCCATAAATCGTCATAATTAGAATATCTATTAATTTATATTTTTTTCCTCTAATATCTCTAGGATCTTCTAATACCTCAAATCTTTCAAATAAATTCACAATAACCAACTTCCTTACTACATAAGTTGATTATACCTTATTCATTATATTTTATAAACAACTTTACATAAAAAATGTACAATTTTTAAGCGATTGCCATATTTGTAAATTACATTTACTTTTTTCCTTTAACGATTAAAATTATTTGAAAATATATTTTAATAAAATTATAAAAAAATTATTTTTATTTTTTAGGAAAAACTAATTATTATTCCTAAGAAATGTCAATTAATCATTTTAATATTACTTTTTTTTAATTATTTTTTTAACATTTTAATTATAAAAGTAACAATTACTATAAACAAAAAAGCCAACTTGTCTTGTCAGCTTTTTTGTCAAACATGCATCTATTTATAAATGATGCATCATTAATAAATAAATGTTTACACCTTTGTAAGCGTTGACATGCCTACACTCACTACTTACTGCTTGAATAATATTTAGTGGCAAAATGAGCTTAATACTAAACAATATTCCATTTCCCATAATCCTATCTTAAGTTTTGTAACAATAAATCGTTACATAGCGCTAAAATTACATTTAATGGTTGTTAACTAATCATTTAATACTAAGGGTGTACCACCAAAGGTAAAATCGCTTTTAACACGACATCACCTCCTTATTTTCGTCATTTTCAAGATAAAACATATGCAATGTATACACTTTATCCATCTAACAACAAATAAATTATATCATAAATTCCAGTTTTTACCAAGTAAATACAAGGAAAAAGTTAAATTTTTATGAATAAATTATAACTAAATTCAACATCATACTTTTTAGTATATTTACTGATAATTCCTCTAGTAATAGTAAGGGTATCATTTATTAGACAGCAAGGTGAAGAGCTGTTACACTAACCCCTTGCCCAAATGCTGTTGTTGCTAATTCGACAGAACCTACTTTAGATAACGGGAATAAAATTCCACTTCCTTCTCCGTTTAAATCAATTCCTGTCTTCTCTCCAAAGCCAAATTTATCTATATATTTAAATAATGTTTCTTTTCCTATTCTTCTCCCTAATTCAACAAATCCTGGATTGCTTTGTATCAATACACGAACACTTTAGGACAGAAGTTTGCCTTCTACAAGCAAGTGTTTGTAACGACCTAGACTTAAGTTCGTTTTTTGTATTCATATCTAAATCTATATCAATATCTGGTGTATTAAAATCAAAATAAATAGATAATTTTATATGCTTTCTATCCCCATTTAC
>JAQXQC010000091.1 GCA_029100965.1 Bacilli bacterium
AGTATGAGTCATTTAATCAGATCCTTTCAATGTTTTATTTTGGCAATTACATTGTATCATAAGTTTCTGGTATGACTCACTTTTATTTTAATAAAAATAGTGTAAGTGATTTTACTCACCAACACTATTTATTATAGAACCGTTTTATTGGGATGTTTTATCCCTTTTTTTATGAAAAAAATACTTATCTGTAAGATAAACTTTATATCAAGATATCTTTTGATAAGTATTTTTATTAACTTGTAATTGTAGAAGTGACACCTGTACCATTTGATGAGGTAAATTGGACTGTTGCTCTATATGTTCCTGTATCTGTTTGGGCAACTTCTCTTCCATTGCTGTCTAGTTGCGCATTAATCCAAACAACAATATAATAAGTAGCTGTATTTCCACTGCCACCACTCTTTTTTAAGGTAACATTACTAGCAAGGCTTTGTGCAGTTGTTGTATTTGCTGCGTTGGTGGTATTGTTTCCTAGAGTAGATGCATTTGTTGTTTTTCTCCATTTTAAGTTTGGCATATTTGTTGAACCGGCAAAAGTGATTGTGCCGTTAACTACTACTTGCGCTGAACTGTTATTGGTAACTGTAATTGTGTATACTTGGCAAACCATATTTGTGTTTCCATCAACACATCCATAAGTTGATCCCATGGCTGTTGCCAGTGCTGCTTCTTTTTGGGGAACAAGTACACCTGTATTTGCTTTTGTTGGTAGATTTTTTGTTACGGTTAAGGCTAAACTAGCACTAGCAGCTGTACCAGTAACAGAATTGTTTGTTGCAGGAGCAAGTGCAAAATAAGCATATGTTGCGCTTGTTGTACAAACCATGATGGTTAAGATTAGGACAACTAAAGTAATAATTTTTTTGGAATCATTTGATTGATTATTCTCTACATTTGTTTCGTTCATTATATTCCTCCATATCTTAATACCATTATAGCAATATTGATATGATAAAGCAAGATGATGATTATGATTTTGATTAAAAACGTGAATTTTAATTTGGATTTCCGCTTTTAGGTTAAAAACTGAAATAAGTCTTGTTATAATATATTACCAGTTTCCTTGCTTTGAAGGAGGTAATAAAAATGAAAGAATGGAAACATTTGACATTTGAACAAAGAAAG
>JAQXQC010000092.1 GCA_029100965.1 Bacilli bacterium
AAGACATTGATAACACCTCGTACTTTGTATTTTTTTGGTTTATAAACATTGTACCAAAGAAGTGTGTCAATGTCTTTTTATTTATCAAAAATTTATCAAAAAAAATTATCTCAATTATTTTGAACTAATTTTTTCTAGGTCCATCGAATTTCGAAGAACCTTTTTTTGTTCGGTACTTCTTTTATAAAGATAATAATTATAGTTTATTTTTTTAGTAGATTTTTTATATTTTTTATAAGATCATAAGTGCCTCCGGCACCTAAGCCAATTGAGATAATTACTAGATTAATATCTTTGGTCATTAGATAGTAAATGGTCCTGAGATAAGACCGATGGCTAAATTTTGAATGGGAATTAGTTTATTATTGAACCATGGTAATTTTTTGGCAATAAGGCCACAAATAAATGTTACTATGATAGTGACTGTTCCTATAATTGTAGATATATCCATATAATTAAATCCTTTCACTATATTTTATAAAGGATTCTTAATTCTTTATAATTGAAAAGTATATTTATTTTTAACTTTTTTCTTTTATTATAAATGAACTAACGTTATTTTGGATTATTACATATGATATGATAGAAAGGAGATTTTATATGGGTTGTTTTGATAAAGCAATTAAAAAAATTCAGGAAGATAATTGTAAAACTAGATATATTTGTTGTATTGGACCGACTGGGCCTACTGGGCCTGCTGGTGGTGCAATAGGACCTACTGGGCCGACTGGTCCTCAAGGAGAAAGAGGCTTGCAAGGTTTAATTGGACCTACCGGAGCTCAAGGTATTCAAGGTATTCAAGGTGTTCCTGGGCCGACTGGAGCAACTGGACCACAAGGAGTTCAAGGTATCCAAGGTATTCAAGGAAATATAGGACCTACTGGGCCTACTGGACCTACTGCCCGATGTAATAAATCATCTATATATATTTTCAAATGGTAAAGTTCCATATTATTTTAATATCCCTTGAATTTGTTGTTTCATCATAGCTCCCTATGAGAATTTTATCAATAAAATTTTCAACAATTTCAATAGACAATTCTTCTATATGTCTGTACTTTTTAAAGATATTCTTTTTAGTTTTTACTGTTTCTTTTTTTGCTAGTGTAGATGATATTTCTTTCTTCACTATTTTTTGTCGTTCTTCTAACTTTTCGTTATCATCTTTATACTTATTC
>JAQXQC010000093.1 GCA_029100965.1 Bacilli bacterium
GATCTTCTAATACCTCAAATCTTTCAAATAAATTCACAATAACCAACTTCCTTACTACATAAGTTGATTATACCTTATTCATTATATTTTATAAACAACTTTACATAAAAAATGTACAATTTTTAAGCGATTGCCATAAACTTATGAAAATTTGAAATAAAAAAAGTAACCCTTCCATTTTAAATTCTAAAAATAACACCACTAACTATTAATATAAAAATTTTTTCAATATTATAACAGATATGTTATACTTTAATAAAAACAAGAAAGAAGGATTCTAATGAATGAAAAAAAACAGATAATAGGAATTATTGGAGAATATAACCCTATCCACCTAGGACACATCTATCAAATCAATAAAATCAAAAAAACATATCCAAATTCTTTAATAATCCTTATAACTAATACAGCTTTCACAGAAAGAGGAGATGTTTCTATCTTAAATAAATGGGACAAAACAAAAATAAGTTTAGAAAATAATATTGATCTTGTTGTAGAATTACCATTCCCATATGCCACGCAATCTGCAGATATATTTGCTAATGGAGCTTTAAAAATTTTAAATTACTTAAAAATAAATATTTTAGCATTCGGAAGTGAATCAAACGAAATAGATAAATTATCAAATATTGCAAAAACACAACTTACTAATAAAAAATATCAAGAAAAAGTAAAAGACTATTTAAAAACAGGAATTAACTACCCAACAGCATTAAGCAAAGCACTTAAAGATATTTTAGGATACACCATTTCCGAACCAAATGATTTATTAGGAATTTCCTACATAAAAGAAATCATAAGAAATAACTATCCAATTATTCCCATAACAATAAAACGAATTGGTTCCTACCACGAAACAGAAACAACAACAAATATTGCTAGTGCTTCCTTGATTAGAAAAAAAATCCAAGAAAACCAGTCAATCTCTCAATATATCCCAAATAATACAGAAAAATATTTGTACAAAAATTTAACTTTAGAAAATTATTTTCCTTATCTAAAATATAAAATAATATCAGAAAAAGACTTGTCCATTTACCAAACAGTAGATGAAGGAATTGAAAATAGACTAAAAAAAGAAATACTTAATACAAATAGTTGGCAAGAATTAATTGAAAAAGTAAAAACAAAACGCTATACCTATAACAAAATAAATCGTATGTTAGTACATATTTTAACATCATTTACCAAGGAAGAATCAAAAAAAATTAAA